>JACRMR010000007.1 GCA_016214895.1 candidate division KSB1 bacterium | reverse complement strand
TCGATCAAGTCTACAATCAGGAACGGCTGCACTCCCGCTTAGGCTATGTGCCGCCGGTCGAGTTCGAAACCCAATATTATCAACCCGCCCTCACCCCATAACCAGCTGGGAGATCGTGTCCAAAATACGGGGTGCAGTACACAGCTGTTAACAGCCCGTCGTGGTCGGTGTTGTCTGTAGGAGATGTGAACGGAGATGGCTATCAAGACTGGTTGCTCTGGGCATGGCCATTAAGTCATCCTGCCAACTATTTTTTTCCAATTTACTTCGGAGGCCCACAGGCAGACACTCTTGCCGACGCTTACGTGCCGATAACCTCACATTCAGCGGTCTATGCAATGGGTGATTTTAGCGGAGACGGATTCAGCGATCTCTATACCTACGATGAGGACTTGGATATTGGGAGGATGTATTTCGGGGGTGGCTCAATGGATACTTTGCCGGATTGGACTGTCCGGCAGCCGCCTCCGGGGATTAACCAAACGATCCCCTATGCTATGGGCGATTTTGACGGCGATGGAGCCTCGGATTTTCTGTGCTTCAATCCGAATAGTGGAAACACAGTGGTCTTTCTTGGCGGAGCGGCCACTGACACACTGCCCGCCTATTTCTGGACGATTCCAAATCGTGCTCCTATAGGTGGGGTACGAAGTCTGAATGGCGACAACACCAGCGAGTTTTTGTTCAAAGGGACAGATGTTGTGGATGTGTTCTTTGGGCGTGATTCTCTTCTACCTGTCTCGGATAGCCAGCTAGACTTTTCATGTACGTACGCAGATCAAGCCGTTGGTGCCGGAGATTTCAACCACGACGGCTTCAGTGATCTTATCCTGTTTTCCCGTAACTGTTCGGATAATATGTTCGGCTCGCTGACACTTCACTTGGGGCACCCGTGGATCTATCCTGGGTCGACGTTCACTATTGATGGCACGTGGCCCGATGGTTTGATTGGAATTTACACGGCAGCAGGATTAGGCGACGTGAATGGTGACAGCATTGACGACATTGCTATTGGAGCGTGGGACGACTTCGCTTATCTCGGATGGCGGGGACGCTGCATCATCATTGCCGGTAATGACTCGTTAATAGCGGGCGCAGATGACGCAAGGCCAGAGCTTCCGATCTCGCTAAGCCTTGAAGCGTATCCGAATCCTTTCAATTCGGTTACGACCATCAGGCTTCGATCCCCCGTCTCTCACGGACTTACGACGCTCATCGTATACGATGTGCTGGGGCGAGAAGTCAAGCGGGAAGTTTTGCCGCCCTTCACGAGTTCCTACACTTACCACCTAAACGCGGATGACCTGCCGAGTGGCGTCTATCTGGCTCACATTCAATCCGGACAAATGCAAGCCACGCAGAAGTTAATGCTTCTCAAATAGTACTTCTTCTTCAAAAGAACTTTTCGCGGAAAGGAACTGTCATGCGAAAGGCAAGGTTTTTTCTCGCGGCGGCACTTATTTTCCTTGCAACTTGGTTTACAGCCACCAGCACTTTTGGATTCGACGTTGCGATTTACAGCGATCCTGTTTCATGGCTGAATACCCGGTATCTGTGGGGCATCCGCTTTCACGGCTACACGGGCGATTATGATGATTTCATGGCCGATACCGGATACACGGACAACGGTGAAGAGTGGATGGAGAACGTCTATGGCTGGTATCGGGATATGGGCGTCACCAAGGTCATGGTGTATTATCCCTATCCGGATAACTTCAATGATAATGCCATGGCGCAAGACTGTACTCACATCGGCGTCATGAACTGGTTTTATCCCGGTTTGCGCACGATGCACGGTGCCAAGTATGTGGATGCACAGTTTCGAGATGTGCAGATGTCTTAGCATTGATCCTGAATTGAGACCAACTATGAAAACGTTCTTGTTTCTCGCCCTTGCCTTACCATTGGTGGTCCGAGCGCAGCCGTATGCGCCGCATGTCATCTGGGACAGAACGGGCGAAACAGATAGCTCCTCATACGGCACCCAAATCCTGCCGCTCGGTGACCAGAATAATGACGGCTATGCGGACTGGGCAGTAGGGGCGTGGGGAAATTTTGCTTATGCAGGAACGCAGCGCGGATATGTGGAATTCTTTCACGGAGCAGAATCCCTTTCCGTGCAACCGTTCCACGTTTTCAGAGCGGATAGCGAACGTTTTTATGACCCCTCCGCCTTTGTGGTCGGTGATATGAATGGAGATGGATATAGGGATTGGCTTTATGAACTATCGCGAAGAGATAGTCTTATTCAGGAGAAGTGGCTTTTTCTCGGCGGATCGACGGTTAGTGATACACCGAATGTCAAATGGAGATTTGACGGAGCGATTGCGGCGATCCCTATCGGTAACCTCAACGGGGATGATTTCGACGATCTGCTTTTCTTCCGAGAAAGCACCAACACTGCATGGGTTTGCTTTGGAGGACATTTAGTTGACACCACGGCTGATTGGATACTCAATCAACCACCGCCGGGAATTAACCAGTCTATCCCATATGCGAATGGCGATTTTAATGGTGATGGGTACTCTGACCTGTTGTTCTTTCATCCCGGAAACGGAAATGTTGCCATCCTGTTAGGCGGCAGCGTCCCGGACACAATACCCGACTATTTGTGGACAGCTCCGAATCGTGCGCCGATTGGCGGTGTTCGAAGTCTGAACGGCGATCCGTTTGACGAATTTCTCTTTGAAGGCGAAAACGTCGTGGACGTGCATTTCGGCGACTCCATTCTACAGTCTGTTCCGAGCACCACTATTCAGTTCTCTTGTACTTATACTCTGCACGCCGCGAGCGCGGGCGATTTCAACCATGACGCTTACAACGATCTCTTGATGTGGGATGACCAATGCGACGGCAACATGTTCGGCGCGCTGACGCTACATTTGGGTCATCCGTGGGTGAATCCGGAGCCGGTGTTCACAATAGAAGGTTCGTGGCCGGACGGCTTGATTAACATTTACACGGCGGTTAGTTTAGGCGATGTCAATGGGGACGGGATAGATGACATTGCCATAGGCGCATGGGACGACTTCGCTTACGTTGGTTGGCGGGGGAGAAGCGTCATCATCGCCGGAGACGATTCGCTGATCGCTTCGGCAGATGATCCTCGCCCGGAGATTCCACAGAAATTGGAAGTCAATGTCTATCCGAATCCATTCAACTCTGAGGCGAGAATCAAAATGAGATGTCCGCCCTCAGCACGCGTGACAACCCTCTCGGTTTTCAATGTACTCGGACAGGTGGTTCGCAAGGAAGTCCTTCCACCATTCAGCGGCGAATATATCTATCAATTCCATGCTAACGACTTGCCGAGTGGCGTCTATTTGGCTCATGTTCAGTCTGGTGACTTACAAGTGACAGAAAAACTGATGCTTCTCAAATAACTCTCTTTTCAACAACCTTTCGCAGAAAGGAACGGTCTCATGACACGGACAGGTATTCTTTTTGTGGCCGCACTTGTGCTCCTGGTTACGGCCAGCATTGCCTTCAGTTTTGACATCGCCATTTACAGCGATCCGTTATCATACCTGAACATGCGGTATTTCTGGGGTATCTATTACAACGGGTACAGCGGTTCCTACGATGATTTCATGAGCGACACCGGCTACACGGCGAATGGCGAAGACTGGATGGGGAATGTCTATGGCTGGTATCGGGATATGGGCGTAACCAAAGTTAAGGTGAATTACATTTACCCGGCTAACTTCAATGACATCCCGCAGGACTGCACGCACATTCCTTGCCACTGACATCGTGCGCGAGATCTGTCTTTTTTTGTGTAAAGGATTCGATGGAATGAAACGTGCAGAAATCGGCTTCCTCGTACTGATTCTCGCGTTTGCTGTGAGCGAATGCATCGCCCAGCCGTACCAGCCCCACGTCATTTGGGACCGGAGCGGACAAACGGACAGCTCTGCCTATGGGTACAAGATTTTGCCCTTGGGCGACCAGAATGATGACGGGTTTGCGGATTGGGCAGTATATGCGCAGGGAAATGGAGGAGGGTGGAACGGCACAAGAGCCTCTTATTTGGAGTTTTTCTTTGGCGGAGAATCGCTTTCAACGATGCCAGCGTTTATCCTCCGTGAGGATTCTACCGTCTACAGCCAGTTGTGGTATGCCGACATCGTTGGTGATCTGAACGGCGACGGATACATGGACTGGAAGGTTAACTTCTGGCTGGCGAGTCATCCCCCCATGAGTACCGAGGGCATCTTCTTCGGGGGCAATGGGTTCTCTGTTGAACCGGGTATGGAGTGGACAATTTCTTTCGGAGTCGGACTCTACCCACTGGCCAATTTTTACGGTCAGGGTTCCGGGGACTTCAACGGGGACGGCTTCGACGACCTGTTCGAATATGACTTCAATAGTGATGTGGCAAGAATATACTTTGGTGGTACTGTTATGGACACAGTAGCGGACTGGACGCTGTTCCAGCCGCCGTCAGGAATCTTGCAGACAATTCCTTACTCGGTCGGCGATTTCAACGGGGATGGGGCCTCTGATTTCCTTTGTTTCAATCCAAATCCGCCGTTCAATGCCGCTATCTTCTTAGGCGGAAGCAGTCCGGACACAGTTCCAGCCTATTTTTTTTCAAACGTGAGCCAGCCTCTAGGCGGGGTCAAGAGCCTAAATGGCGATGCTTACGATGAGTTTTTGTTCTCGGCCGTGAATGGAGCCGAGGTTCACTTCGGAAGAGATAGCTTACGACCAGACCCAGACACTTACTTGAGTTCCGGCGCGGCGGGATATGCTGTTAGCGCGGGAGATTTCAATCACGATGGCTATCAAGACTTAGTATTATTCGCACCTGACTGTTTTCCAAACATGTTTGGATGCATGACATTGCATCTCGGTCATCCGTGGATTTTCCCCAATCCAACCTTCGAAATTCAGGGCTCATGGCCGAATGGTCTAATTGGAATTTACGCTGCTGCTGGATTGGGAGATGTGAACGGAGACGGCATTGATGATATTGCCGTCGGAGCATGGGACGACTTTGCTTACTTGGGTTGGAGAGGACGTTGCGTCATCATCGCAGGGGACGACTCTTTGATCGCTGATGCAGACGATGCACGACCCGAACTCCCGAATGAGTTGAGTGTCGAGGCATATCCGAATCCTTTTAACTCTGAAGCGACCGTCCGATTACAATTGCCCTTCTCAGGGTGGCTTGCGACATTGACAATTTTCAACGTGCTTGGGAAGGAAGTTCGACGAGAGACGTTGCCGCCATTCACAAGGACGTATGCCTATCATCTCCGAGCGAATGATTTACCGAGCGGAGTCTATTTTGTTCATGTTGAGGTGGAAGAGTTGCAAGCCACACAAAAGTTAATGCTTCTCAAATAGTACTCTTACAACGAACATTTTCGCAGAAAGGAATGGTCTCATGACACGGACAGGTTTTCTTTTTGTGGCCGCACTTGTGCTTCTGCTTACGGCCAGCATTGCCTTCAGTTTTGACATTGCGATTTACAGCGATCCGTTATCATACCTGAACATGCGGTATTTCTGGGGCATCTATTACAACGGGTACGTCGGTTCCTACGATGACTTCATGGCCGACACCGGATACACCGCCAACGGTGACGAGTGGATGAGGAATGTCTATGACGGGTACCGGGACATGGGGGTGACCAAAGTGATGGTTTATTATCCCTATCCTGATAACTTCATTGACAACGACGTAGCGCAAGACTGTACGCACATCGGTGTCATGAACTGGTTCTATCCGGGCCTCGGAAGAATGCACGGAGCCAAATATGTAGATGCACAATACCGAGATGTGCAGGTAGGAAATGTCTGGCCGAGCCAGAACGGCTACTGGTCATTTGACTACAGTATCGGCGACAATACTGACCGAGTAAACTCACCCGGGCTGCCAAACCGTCCTTCAAGACCTGTCGTTGCCATAACTGGTCCAGCGGGTACAATGTGGAGGCCTCAATCCGATCTGGGCAAATTCTCGGGGTGGGACGGCTTGCAAACCGGCTTTATGGACAGCAGTTGGTTTATGCCCATGCACTTCAAAGTCACGTGGGCTGTGGATTCCGATGAACCGATAGACACGACCTCGGCGTTGGCTAATTTCTATTGGATGGTACACACACCCAGCAGTTCAATGTACGGCTATGACAATGTGGCGTGGTGGCGCTTTCCGGCCCGGCCAATCATTTTGCCGACACAGGCTCAATCCAACAATTGGATTACAACGGAATTCGTGGATTCCGCCAACGCGGTTATTATGACCTGCTGGATGACAACTTCAACGTTCTGACGACTGTTCCGTGGTACGAGGTGCGCTTCGGCCCGGCGGATTACCCCAACTCGCTGGATGACATCTACCTCGGCGGAGTCGCTTACGGTGCAAGAACTGATGTAAGAATGGCGGTGCATTACGAGGGCCAGCACACGTTTTACCTCAACCGCGTTGAAGCCTATGACGAAGGCGCGTACCGGATGTTTGCCTCGCCCATTGCCAATCAGTGGGCAGATTCGATCTATGCCGCTTTTAAGACCGAGTACACCAACTCTTACGGGAGGTCATGCGGCTGGTACTACGACGAATGGGACGTCACCGGCCAAAACAATGGGATGCCGATCCTGAAATCCATCACAAAAGTCAATAGCATCCTTCAGTCCGGCGGCCTGCCGACCTTCTTCATCAATGGCTACAGCAGCGGGAATGCATGGGGCCGCACAGCGTTCCGAACAGAACTGAATGACAGCGTGCAGATGTCCGCGCACATGTCGGAGTTCTATCTGTTCGGCGGAGGCGGGCATCCGGATTCGGCGGTGTGTGAGCCGTGCCCGGGTCGCGCGGGCGGTTCGGTGACGGAGTTTCTGTGGACAAGCGACTCCACGGACCGCCCCTATCTGCAGCTCGTGCCGGGTGACTGCGGCTCCGGTCATTACCGGGGAATTAAGTCCCTGCAATGCACTCTGGACGAGTTCATGTTTGGTGCTGAGCCGTTGGAGAGCTATCCGGGTTACGAGAGCTATCTTACCGATGAGGGCGAGAAGTTCATGTTTGCTCTACCTGAACAAGTCAAATTCGCGCACGATAGTCTAAACTCTCCTAAGTGGGCTTTGGTGGCGGGTGGATCGGACGGCTTGGGACAGGGGAACCAGTGCTATGCTCCGATTCGCACTCCGACTCCGAATGAAGTGAAGTTGACCGCTTGGCTGGCGCTCGCTTCCGACGTGGACGGACTGATGTGGTACAACTGGGATTTCGGCGGGTTTGTGGAGTGGTCAAATGGCACGTTTGACACCACCGCGAATTATGCGGCTGGGGCCAAGGCATGTCGGGGGATTCTGCACATTGCACCTGTCCTTCAGTCTCTGGATTATGTCAAGACTTATGCGTCGCGCGCCTTCCGCCATGAGTATCCCTATTCGAGTCTGCAAGCGACATGGTTAGACACGCTGGCGACGAACTGCACATGGTACTATGATCAGAACTATCGCGCGGTAGAAGAAATCCTTACATGGAAGGAAAGCGGGGGTTCGTGGGTACAGGAGCCGGATTCGGAAAGCTATGTCCAAGTGTCCCGCTTCAAAAATCGCTTGGTTGACTTGAACGATCCGGATGTAGAGGATTTCTGGTTCCTGATCGTGAACCGTCGGGCACGAGAAGGCGAGCGGCGCAAGGTTCGATTGCTGATGCAGATTGACACGACATATCTGAGCAATCCGTACTACGTGGATTATATGCTTGAGGATTCAACGCGAAGTGCGGAGCCGTGTGCGGGCGATATTCCGACGTGTGCCAATCGCTATGTTGATGTGATCTTGGAACCGGGAGAGGGAGAACTGGTGCATTTCTACCGAGGAGAATTGGGGTGTGATGTCACGGAGATTGAGATTTCGAATCTCACCGCGTATCATTGCGGCCCGAATCAGGTTCGTCTGCGCTGGGAGTCCATCGGTGCGGACATGTACTTCATCTGCGGTTCGCCGCGTGCCCAAGGCCCGTGGACGGCCTTTGCATTCACGCAGGACACAACCTATGTGGATACCATGTTCTCGGCTTTGCCGCGCTATTTCTACACCGTGCAAGGGTGCTGGAACAGCGATGATGACAATCCATAGGCCTCGGCGGACTATTGAGAAGCGTAATTGGGCTTGGGCTGAGTGCCTGAGCCCTTTTCTTATGCGACAGCTTCGATCAGCGACTCCGGCACAATAATCCACGAGCACCCGCAATTGATCGTCTCGCCCGGCGAGCCGGAAGGATCACGCGGATACATGAGCTTGATCATGCCGTCGTAGAGCTTGAACGGCTCAGTCACCGGAGCCTGCTGGCCATCAATCCGCTGATGCTCTTCCCGCCGACCCGGACGAAATGGCCCTGAGACCCATTGCTTGAGGAGCTTCTTCGGATTCTCAACCAGTGACGCAAGCGACTGCACCTGCGTATCGAGCGCAATCGAGTACACGCGAGAAACCCCGTCCGCACGATCCGCTCGGCCTGATCGCTTACCCCCCACGCACGCCACATCTATTTGCCCCCCTTTGGTCCCCGCAGGATGTGGGGGGGAGAACCGAAAACAATAACGGCAGCCCCTCCGGCTGCCGTTGCTTTGTCCACCTAATAATCTGCGCTACTTCGGATTCTGCTGACCGCTGACGGTCTGGGCCTCCGGAAAACCAAGCCCCTTGGTGTTCAGCTTGTCGAGCGAATCCTGTTTCGAGTCGAGCTTCTTGTCAGCCTTCTCGGCAACCGGCAAGGACGTCTCGACCGGCGGAGTCTTAATCGTATGCGTCTCCACGTCCGGTTGGGATACCGTTTGCGGAACGGCCCGAGTCTGCTGGGCTACCGGCGGCGAGCTCACGGTCGGCTGGGCACTAACGCCCGCGACCTGCAACGTCCCGCCGGGATTCAGCTGGAAATCAAAAGCGAAGATCGCCACCGCCAACGCGGTCACCACGCCCGCTCCTGCTCCCATCCAGCCCAACGACCAGCCCCAGGAACGAGCCGGTCGCCTGAGCGCCGATTCGCCGGACTCTAATCTCTTCTGTAATCTAAACTCAAAACCCACCGGACAACATCGCTTCGGCAAGCGCTGAAGCGCACCCCGGATCCTCAGATGCTCGGGACTGATTCCGTCCTCATCAAGACGCGGACTAAGCGGCGGATTAGTCGCGTTTCTTTCCTCGTTGCTCACCTGCAGACTCCTCGCTAACTAGAAACTTTAGCCTTTTTTGCAATCGGCTGCGTCCTCTATTGACTCTGGATTTGACCGTGCCCAAGGGAACATCGAGAATCTGGCTGATCTCCTCGTAGCTCAAATCCTGAATGTCCCGCAATAACACCGCCTCCTTGAAATGGAAAGGCAGCGCGTTGATCTCTTTTAAGATGGACTCCATCTTGAGCACGCCGTCCACATCGCGCTCAATATCGGTATCCTGATCGATCAGGTCATAATCCTTCTCGTCCTCGCCCTTCGAGCTGATCGAGAAGAAGTTCCGGACCTTCCGCCGCCGCAGTTCGGTCTTGGCCAGATTCGACGCGATCGTGTAGATCCAGGTCGAAAACTTGGCCACCTGATGGTACCGATGTTTATTACGATAGACCCGCAGAAAAGTTTCCTGAACGATGTCTTCGCTGAAGAACGAATCGCCCAAGAGCCGCACCACAAAGTTGAAGAGCGGGTCCCGGTAACGACGCACGATCTCGTCAAAGGCCGTCTCGTCGCCCTGCTGGAACGCGAGAATCAGGTCTTCGTCTGTCGGTTTGGCCACCTTTCCCTGATTCATGCGCTAAGTAAGATACTCCTGTTCCTGAACTTGGGTTCCGAGGTGCTGCCTGCCGGACGGCAGGTTTCATACAGCCATTCAAAATATCTGGCACGCGCGCCGGACTCGCCGGACCGATTTTTTGCCAGAATCTCGACATCCAACAACCCGCTCACGGCGCGCCTCAAGCCCTGCTCGCCCAAGGCCCTCGCCCGAGCCGTAAACTCATGACTTTTCCACGCTTGCCCGCCAAGGATCGCCTTCTTCCGCGCCTCAAGATCCGCCCCCTTCGAGTGGCGATCAACCGAACCAACTTGCCATAACTTGATCAAGAAACGGCGTTGGAAACCCAACAGACCCAGCAACGCCTCGCCGCCATCCAGCAGTGATTTTGCCATGCGGCATGCCTCTCCGCGCTGACCCTTCAAAATGGCGTCCGTGAGATTGAACACCGTAAACTCGGAAGTAACCCCGGAGACCCGGAGCAACGTCGCCGGAGTGATTTCCTCCACATCCCCGACATACAAAATCGCCATTACAAGTTTCGCCGACAGATCGGTCAACTCCGCCGATGAAGACTCGATTAGGTATTGCGAGGCTTCGCGAGACAACGACTTTCCATGACGCTTGCAGAAATCCACCGCCCAGGCAATCCGCTCTGGCTCCCGCAGTCCGTCGAACCGTAATACGAAGAGCTTGCCCGTGGGTATCGCCGGTGGCCGGTTGCCGGGATCTGTGACCTGCACCATTACAAGCAACGTCGAGGGCGAAGGCGAACTCAAGTACTTCGCCAGCCGCGCTCCCGGAGCTTCGTCCAGCTTCAGCGCATCGTCCAGCACTACCACGCGCTTCGGCGCCATAAACGGCAGCGTGGTCAACGCATTGTAAAGCGTATTGCCGTCCACGCTTTCGCCGCGCAACTGAGTGAAGTCGAAATCGCGCACGTCCGGAGGAGCAATGACCGCGAGGTATTCCGCCAGCGCCTGACGGAGTAAGAAATCCTCACTGCCGACGAGGAATGCCACTGCCGGAGCGTTGCCCTTGCGCGCATCGCTGAGCAGCTTCTCAACCGTCGGCGTCCGCGCAGATTCAGCGCTCATACCCTGGCTCCCGGCAGGCCTGCACAAAATCGTCAAACAGCTCCTGATGCAGGGGGTCTGCAACGCCCAGCCGCTCCGGATGCCACTGCACGCCGATCAAGTAGGGATGACTCTCGTGTTCGATCACCTCGACGATGCCCTCTTCCGAGCAACCGACGACCCGAAAGCCCTCCGCGACGCGATCCACCGCCTGATGATGATGGCTGTTCACATTGATCGTCAGGCCACGGAAGACCCGCGCGAGACGGCAGCCTTCGGCGAGATGCACCTCGTGAGTGGGAACGCCGGATTGCGCACTCTGCGAATGATGAGTCGGGCCGACAAAGTGTGGGATGTCCTGCACGAGCGTCCCCCCCATCGCCACATTCACAAGCTGAATCCCGCGACAGATGCCGAGAATCGGTTTGCCCGTTGCGAGAAACGCGCGCGTCAGCGGAAGCTCGAACTCATCACGCTGGCCGGCGGGCGGGATACCCGCGTCAAACCACTCCTGATCATAGTGCCGGGGATGCACGTCGTCGCCGCCGGTTAATAGCAGGCCGTCAAGCGCCGCGGCCAGTTGCGCGATCTGCCGCTCCTGATCCTCGTGAGCGTGCGCCAGAATCAAGGGCAGACCCCCTGCGCGCTCGACCCGGCGCGCGTAGTTCAAGTCGCAGAAATTCAGGTCGCCAAACTTCACAAAACCGCGAGTCGGGTCCGGTCCCGCATAGCCGGGCGTGATTCCGATCCAGGGGCGAGCAGCAGGCCGTTGGCCGTTTCCATTCATAGTGTGCTTCGGCAGATTCATCCAGCGCGAACTCCGATTGTCATCAGCGTTACCGCCGCCGCGGCGATACAATACCAGCCAAACGGCTTGATCACACGGCGAGCAAGGAGTTTCAACAGTCCCCAGATCGCCAGATAGCCCACAATTCCCGCCGTGATCCCGCCGACAATGTACACGGGCCACTCGTCGGAGGCGACGCCGTTCAGATCCCCGGCTTCAAGCAGGGCCGCGCCCGCGACCGCCGGAATCGACATCAAAAAGGAGAAATTCGCGGCCTCCCCCGCGCGAATACCGCGGAACATGCCCACCGCGACCGTTGAACCGGACCGGGACACACCCGGCAACACCGCAATACCTTGAGCAATACCGATCAACAGCGCGTCAAGCGCCCGAATATCGGTCATTGAGCGAGGAGTATGTTTGGCCCGTTCGGTGCTCAACAAGACGAGCCCGGTGACCAGCCAGCCGAGCGCCGCGGCGAGCGCCGAAGTGTTCAGGTCCTCGACCAAGGCCTTCAATCCCAAGCCAATCAGCGCAGTGGGAATCGACGCCAGGACAATCAGGCCGACCAGCCGACGAGCCGCGTCACCGCCCTCGCGCCGGAAGAACCCCGCCGCAATCGACGCGATCTCGCGGCGATAGTAAATGACCACGGCGAGCAAGGTGCCGAGATGAATGAAGACGTCGAACGCCAGCAGCGAGTGCTCAAACCCCAGGAGTTGCTGCACGACGACGAGGTGGCCGTCACTCGAGATGGGCAGGAACTCGGTGATCCCCTGCAGAACCCCGAGCAGAATCGCGTCAAGGTAGCTCACGCGCTACTTGATCACCTTGAGCCCGCCGCCGCTGTACTCGAGCAGGCGGGCGGCCCGATTCTCGTGACCGTACCGAAAATCCACTTGCACCGCCGCGCCGTCAAACTGATCAAGTTCGTTCATGATGCGGATCACTTCGGCTCGACTGTCCGCACCGGCCGCGAGCGCGCGCGCGACATAGGCCGCGGCATCCAGTCCGAGCAGTTCCCATTCGCTCGCCGGAGTGTCCGTGGCATCATGGTAGGCCGTCAACATCGCGGAGGTGTCGCGCGGCACGGGCAACATCGGCGATACGATGAGCATGTCGTCGGTAACGCGGCGATTGCGCTCCAGCGCTGCGTCGTGAATCCAGCCCGAGTTGCCGCACAGCAGCGTATGGCGAGACAGCGTCTTCAATTGCGCGGCGTAGGCGTCAATCCGGTCGGAACCCAACGCGAAGAACAGCGCGTCGTGGTCCGCGTTGCCGGCCGCGGCAGCGGCGCCGTCCACCGAAACCGCCAGCACTTCGCCCCCGGCCGAATCCCCGAAGAGTTCCTCACGCTCGCCTGCGCTCAACGCAATCGCGGCGTCAGCCGCGGAGAGCCGACTCGCCTGCGTCCGATAGATTTCCGTCAGCTCGGGCAAAATGCGCGGCGCGCCTGCCGCATAGAATCGCTCGCCGTCAAGCACTCCTTTGGAGCGCTCCACGCCCATTCTGAATCCGCTCGCCAAGGCACTGCCGCGATCGTCGTCCGGCGTCAGCGAACAGGCGAAGCGACACATCCGCTGCTTGACGACGTAATTTCCGAGCACCTCGCCTTGAGCTTCCAGACTCGGCAGAAATTCATAGAGCCAACTGCTCAAGCTAGTGAACGAGCGCGGCTCGCTCGTGAGCTTCAGCACGGGCGTCTGCAGCTGCTTTGACAACAAGGCGACGGCAACCGCCGAGCCTTCATCTCCGGCGCAGACCACGAGGCGCGTCCCGTCGTCCTGCATGGCCCGCCCCGCGATACTCGCGGCTTCGAAGGCCGAGGCGGCGTGAACGATGACCGCGGCGAAGGGGGTCGCGGCGTGCTCCGCCGCGAATCGAAACGCGCGTTCGAGATCCTCGGCGTCCGGATCGCCGGGAGTGCCGAACGAGAGAATCACCGTGACCGGCTCGGCCCCCGCGTCGGCCGCACAAAGCGTGAACGCGAGCAGCGCCAACCAACAGACAAGTCTATTCAACCGTAACACTCTTCGCCAGGTTGCGTGGCTGATCCACATCGCACCCACGCTGCACCGCGATGTAATAAGCCAGAAGTTGCAGCGGAATCACGCTCAGTAGCGGGGTTAACAAGGGGTGCGTGTCCGGGACATAGATGACCTTGTCCGCGCGCGTCTCCACGGCGGTGTCGCCCTCGGTCGCGATCGCCAGCACGCGTCCGCCGCGAGCGCGGACCTCCTCGATGTTGGAGAGCACTTTCTCGTAGGTCCCATCCTTGATGGCGATGAACACCACCGGCATATCCTCGTCGATCAAGGCGATCGGACCGTGCTTCATCTCCGCCGCGGGATAGCCTTCCGCGTGGATATAGGAAATCTCTTTCAGCTTGAGCGCGCCTTCGAGGGCGACCGGGAAATTCACGCCGCGTCCCAAATAGAGAAAATTGCGGTGATCGCTGAATTCATGTGCGATGGTCTCGATGCGCTCACGATTCAGGAGAATCCGCTGGATCTTCTGCGGAATGTTGGACAACTCCTGCACGAGCTCCCGCCCCTGATTGGCGCTGATGCGGCGGCTGCGGCCGATCATCAGGGCCAGCATGACCAGGACGGTAATCTGCGAGGTGAAAGCCTTGGTGGAGGCGACGCCGATTTCGGGGCCGGCGTGGATATAGACACCGGCGTCGGTCTCGCGCGCGATGCTCGAACCGACCACATTGCAAATCCCGAAGACCTTGGCCCCGTGACGCTTGGCTTCCTTAACCGCCGCCAGCGTATCCGCGGTTTCGCCGGATTGGGAGATCGCGAGTACAATGGTTCCCGGTTCGATGATCGGCGAGCGATAGCGGAATTCCGACGCATACTCCACTTCCGCGGGAATTCCGGCCAGCTCCTCGAACAGGTATTCGCCGACGAGTCCGGCGTGCCAACTCGTGCCGCAGCCGAGGATGATGACGCGCTTCGCCGTTTGCAAGTCGGGGAGGAAGGCGCGCAAACCGCCGAATTTCGTCGCGCCCTCTTCCAGCAGCAAGCGGCCGCGCAGGCCGTCCGAGACCGTGCGCGGTTGCTCGCAAATCTCCTTCAACATGAAGTGCGGAAAGCCACTCTTCTCGATCGCCGCAATGTCGTAGGTGATTTGCTCGAGGTGCTTGTCCACCCGGTCATCCGCGAGCGTGCGGTGTTCCACCGAGTTGGCGGTAAGCACCGCAATTTCACCGTCCTCCATATACGAGACTTCGCGCGTAAAATGAATAAACGCGGCCGGATCGGAGGCCACGAAATTCTCACCCTGGCCGTGACCGATAATCATCGGCGAGCCCAGGCGAGCGGCGACGATCTTGTCGGGTTCATGTCGGGAGACGATCGCCAAGCCATAGGTTCCACGCACCAGCGAGAGCGCCTTCTGCACGGCGTGCGCCAGATCGCCGTCGTAGAATTTGCGGATTAAATGCGCCAGAACCTCCGTATCCGTGTCCGTCGTGAACCGGGCGCCGCCGCGCTGAAGTTCCGTTTTCAGCGCCGAGTAGTTCTCGATAATGCCGTTGTGCGCGAGCACGATCTCTCCGGCGTCGTCGGAATGCGGATGGGAGTTGATCTGATTCGGCGCGCCGTGCGTGGCCCACCGGGTATGACCGATACCTACCGTACCGCGCAAGCCGATTTCGCCGACGGTCTGCTCAAGCTGCGAGACTTTGCCGGCATCCTTATGGACCACCAGCCCCGTCTGCGAGAATACGGCCACGCCCGCCGAATCATAGCCGCGGTACTCCATCCGCTTCAATCCGGTAAACAAGATCGGCACGACCTGACGATGTCCAACGTATCCGATGATTCCGCACATAATGCGTTTGCTCCTGCAATGATCTGGTTACAGCTTCGACCAAAACCGTTGCAATGAACTGATCGCCACTCCTGAATTAAGACCTGGGGATTCGCCTGGGCGCACGGCCCGAATCACTCCCACTCCACCGTCGCCGGCGGCTTGGAGGTGATGTCATAAGTTACGCGATTGATGCCGCGCACTTCATTGGCGATGCGGTTCGCCGTGCGCGCCAGCAGATCATAGGGAAGCCGCGTGAAATCCGCGGTCATGAAATCATCCGTATCGACGGCGCGCAGCGCGCAGACCTGCTCGTATGTCCGATAGTCGCCTTTGACGCCGACCGAATGGACGGGCAGGAGCACCGCGAAGGCCTGGCGTGTGCGCCGGTACCACTCCGCCCGCTGCAACTCCTCCATGAAGATCGCGTCCGCTTCGCGCAAGAGATCGCAACGGTCCTTTGTCACTTCGCCCAGGATGCGAACCGCCAGCCCGGGACCGGGAAACGGATGACGATAGAGGATGTCGTCGGGCAGACCCAAGAGCTTGCCGACGGCGCGCGCTTCGTCCTTGAACAACTCCCGCAGCGGTTCGATCAGTTTCAAATGCAACGTATCGGGCAGGCCGCCGACGTTGTGGTGCGTCTTGATCGTAGCCGAGGGGCCCTTGACCGAAACGCTCTCGATCACGTCTGGATACAGCGTACCCTGCGCAAGATACTCGATTCCTGGCAGCCGCGCCGCCTCCCGCTGAAAGACTTCGATGAAGACGCGGCCGATAATCTTGCGCTTGCGTTCGGGTTCCGTCACCCCTTTTAGTTCGCGAAAGAAATCGATGCCCGCGTCGATCACTTCGAGGTCCAGGTGCGAAAACCGCGCAAAGGCGAGCTCAATCTGCTCCCGTTCGTGCTTGCGCGACAGTCCCGCGTCAATATGCATGCAGACCAGTTGATCGGGAATAGCGCGAGCGAGCAGGAACGCCGTCACCATCGAGTCCAGGCCGCCGGAAACCGCGCAGAGTACACGCGACGTTCCGATCGCGGCCCTGAGTTCGGCGATGGACGAGTCCACGAACGACTCCATCGACCAGCCGCAGCGACAACCGCAGATATCGATGGCGAAATTGCGAAGCATCCGCGCACCTTCGGGCGTGTGCGTCACTTCGGGGTGGAATTGAACGCCGAACAGCGGCAGGAGCTCATGACCGACCGCCGCGACGATTCCCGATTCACTCTTGCCCAACAACTTGAGCGGAGTGCGAACGTCCCGCAAATGGTCGCCGTGACTCATCCAGACTTCGACCGTGTTGCCAAATCCGGAGAAGATCGGCGATTCGTTCGTCAGCACGAGCGCCGCGCGACCGAACTCGCCCTGATCGCCGGGCACCACCGGCGAGCCGCAATGCTCGCCGAGCACTTGCATCCCGTAACAGATACCGAGCACCGGCACGCGCCCGGAAAGCACTTCCGGATCGGGGCGCGGTCCGTTCGCTTCGGTGACACTTCCCGGCCCCCCGGAGAGGACGACCCCGCGGGTTTCCGCCGTGAACACTTCGACCGCGGGTCGGTTGAACGGCAAAATCTCGCAATAAACTCCCGCCTCGCGCAATCGACGCGCGATCAATTGCGTCGTCTGGCCGCCGAAATCGAGAATCGCAATCCGCTCCGAATGCCTCATATCAAGGAACCTTGCCTGACCGCCAGCGGCCAGCGCGAAAGCTCGGCCATGAACTCATGATTGGTCAAGTCCAGACGAATCGGCGTAATCGTGACGTAGCCTTCGACCAGCGCCGCGCCATCCGTGTCCGTCTCGCGAATCGGAATCTTGGCGCCGTCCATCCAAAAATAGGTCTTGCCCCGCGGATCCACGCGTTTCAAGAAGGTTTCCTGAAACCGCGCGCGGCCCTGGCGCGCCACCCGGTGACCCTTGATTTGCGGGCGCGGCAAGTCGGGAACATTCACGTTGAGCAACGTGTCGTGCGGAAGCCCGCGCTGTAGTACAATTTCCGCAATCTGCCGCGCGATCTCGGCGGCGAAGGAGAAGTCCTGTGAGGTGAAGGAATCGAGCGAAACCGCGACCGAAGGAATGCCATTGATGGTCCCTTCCGTCGCGGCGGAAACCGTTCCCGAATACATCACGGAAATGCCCGTGTTCTCTCCGCGATTGATCCCGGAAATCACGAGCGCAGGGCGCTCGGGCATGAGTTCGGTCAACGCCAGCTTGACACAATCGGCCGGCGTACCGCCGATCGCAAACGTGTGATCCGCCTCGGGCACCGAGCCCGGGAAGAGCCGGATCGGCTCCGAAAGCGTGATCGCGTGACCTACGGCAGATTGCTCCCGGTCGGGCGCCACGACCCAGATTTCGCCAAGACCCTTCAGTCCGGCCGCGAGCGCGTGCAGGCCGGGCGAGTGAATTCCGTCGTCGTTAGAGAGCAGAATTCTCATGCCGTCGTGCGAGGCTCCGGCAACATGAACTTGAGCATCGTCACCAGCGTGTCGCGAATCTCGCCGCGACTGACGATGCGATCAAGGAAGCCTTTCTCCATCAAGAACTCGCTGCGCTGAAAGCCCGCCGGAAGGTCCTGACCGATGGTCTGCTTGATCACGCGCGGACCGGCGAAGCCGATCAACGCTCCCGGTTCGGCCACGATCACGTCACCCTGCATCGAGAAGCTCGCGGTCGTTCCGCCCGTCGTGGGATTCGTCAACACCGAAATATAGGGCAACCCCGCCTTATTCAATTGCGCGATCTTAACGCTCGACTTGGTCATCTGCATCAACGAAACCATGCCCTCCTGCATCCGCATGCCGCCCGAACGCGAAATCACGATCAGCGCGCGCCGCTCCGCCATCGCCATGTCGGCCGCCCGGGCGAGTTTCTCGCCGACGACGCTGCCCACCGATCCACCCATGAAGATGAACTCCATGATTCCCAGCACCGCCCCATAACCGCCGACCAGGCACGTCCCGGTCGTGATCGCCTCGTTCTTACCCGTCTTCTTCATGGATGAAACGATGCGGTCGGCGTATTTCTGCTGATCCTTGAAGCCGAGCGGATCGGTCGATTTCAGGTCATGCGCGAACTCACTCCAGGTTCCCTCGTCGGCGATAATCTGAATGTACTTATCGCCGGACATGGGAAAATGGAAATTGCACTTCGGACAGACCAACAGCCGCTTTTCCAGCTCGCGCGTATAAACAATCTCGCCACAGCTCTCGCACTTGACCCAAAGATTGTCCGGCGCGGCCTTCTTCGCCTGCGCGTCAACCCCGCTACGATCCCGTCTGAACCACTCAATCGCCATCATTCCTCCTTCTGGTCCGGGGACGGTTCGGGCGTCCCGCCGAGCCGACGGTGCATCACGAATGCATCTTCACCGTTCGGGTAATACTTGCGCCTGCGCAGGAGCTGCGTGAATCCGTACTTGCGATACAAATGGAGCGCCGGTTCGTTCGATACGCGGACTTCGAGCAGCATCTCCCGCATACCGGCCGCTTCCGCCTCAGCAATCAAGTCGCCGATCAGTTTCGCGGCGATGCCCTGCCGCTGCCAGTCCGGCGCGACGCCAACGTTGAAGATGTACACCTCACCCAACAACCACTGAGTGATCAGGTAGCCGATGAGCTGCTCGTCCCGAAGCACCGCCCAATTGCGAAAGCGCGGCTGCAACGACTCCCGAAAGGACGCTTCGCTCCAGGGCGGATCAAAAATCAGACGCTCGACGGCCAACGCCCCGGGGACATGGCGGAGCTCAAATCGCTCAATCTTGAATCCGCGATCCCACTCCACCGGTCACCTCGCGATTGCGATCAATGAGTTGCACGACCTCGCGCATCTCCGCGACGTCATGCACCCGGATTATGTCCGCCCCGCGGAGCGCGCAGAGCGCCACGGCGGCCGCCGTCCCGAATTGTCGCTGACCGCCCAGCCGGCCGCTGAATTCGGCGGTAAAGGCCTTCCGTGACGGCCCGGCCAGTACTCCGGCTCCCAGACCGCGAAAGGCGCGCAACTGCCCGATCAACAAATGATTCTGCTCAAAACTCTTGCCGAATCCAATACCGGGGTCCACCACGATGTGCTCCGGGGTGATCCCGTGAGCCTCGCCCACGCCTACGCTTCGCGACAACCCCGCGCGGACCTCGCCAATTAGATCGTCGTAGTCCGTATTTCGTTGCATGTCCGCGGGAGTACCGCGCATGTGCATTACGACCACGCCCGCGCCGAGTGCTCCGCAGACCTGCGCGAGCTCGGAATCCGCGCCGAAGCCGCTGACATCATTGATAATCGCCGCGCCCATGCTCAATGTCTGGCGCGCGACTTCGCTCCGCGTCGTGTCGATGGAGATGGGAATGCGGAGGGCATCGCGCAGCACACGCATGACCGGCAGTAAGCGATCCAATTGCACATCGGGCGGAACCGCGGAACTGCCGGGACGAGTGGACTCCGCGCCCAAATCCACGAGATCGGCTCCCTCCGACTGCAAGCGCAGTGCGTGAGCGACCGCCGACTCCGCATCGACAAATTGACCGCCGTCGGAAAACGAGTCGGGCGTGACGTTCACAATTCCCATCAAGAGCGTGCGCCCGCCCAATGGCAGTTCGCCGAATCGGTGCCGCCAGATCCGCGGCGGATCAGTGCCCATCCATCAAGTGCAGTGCTTCAAGACGGGTCGCCTCTTTGTGCATCGCCCCGCGCACCGCCGACGTGACGGTCCAACTGCCGTGAACCTTTTCGCCGCGCATCATCAGACAGAGATGCTGCGCGCGGATCACCACGAAAACGCCCATCGGCTTGACGTTGCGCATGATCGCATCCGCGATGTCCGCCACCATCGTCTCCTGAATCTGCGGCCGCTGCGCGTTCGAGCGGACGATCCGCGCCAGTGACGAAAAGCCCGTGATCCGCGACTCATGCGGAATATACGCAATCGAACAGAATCCCCAGAACGGCAGCAGGTGGTGTTCACACATCGAGTAAAACGGAATATCCCGATGGATGATCATCTCACTGTGCTCGGTCGGATACAGCTTCAATTCGTGCTGAGGATCGGTGCCAAGTCCGGCAAAGATCTCTTCATACATGTCCGCGACGCGGCGCGGCGTGTCCACCAGGCCGGGACGATTGATGTCCTCGCCGACCGCTTCGAGTATCATCCGAACCGCGGTCTCGATTTTCGGTTTGTCGATCACTTGGCGGCCTTGCCCGGGGGAGGTTTAACCGGCTCCTTGGTTTCCAGCGGATTCAGTTTCATTTGCAGCGTCACGATCATGTCGGAACCGGGCCGAAGGTCCACGCGAACCGTCGCCTCGCCGTCCGCGACGAAACCGGCTTTCGCCAGACTGATCAGGTGCGGCCCGACGGGCAGGTGACGCAGATGGGCATCCGTCTGGTATTCCGTCGCCGAGCCGTCAAGCAGAACCGTGGCGCCCTTGACATTGCTAATGACTTGAATGCCGCCCGTGCGATCACGCAGCAAGACAAACAACAGGATCAAGCCGACGACGGCAAGTCCCACGGAGATCAACACACGCGTGCGAATTCGCCGCTGACCCACCTCGAGTTCCTCGATGTCCACCGGAATCTGGCGCTCGCGTTCCGTGACCTCCTCCTCGGTCAGCCACTCGGTCTCGCCGTCCTCGTTCCGGTACGGGTGATAGACGCCGCGCGCGTGATAGAAGGCAGCGATCTCCTCTTCTATGACGCGCCGCCGCTCCGCGCTGAGCGAACCCGACTGCACGCGGAGCCGACGTTCCCCCGCTTCACCGCCACGAAGCTGCTCGCGCGATTCGAGCTCGCGCCGGACCAGATTCCGTAGTTCCTCTTCCTCGCGCGGGTCCACGAATCCGTTCGCTATGCCTGTTTCGCCGCTTCGCCGGCGCGCGCGGCCTGCAACAGGCCGTCGTCCGTTACGGGCGTGAGCCCCAGGACTTCGTCGATCTCCCGCGCATCAAGCGACTCGCGTTCGACCAGCGTCAACGCCAGCCGATTCAGTCGATCGCGCTCGCGAGCTAGAATACTCTCGGCGGACGTCGCGGCGCGCTCCACCACGAGCCGCACCGCTTCGTCGATCTGACGCGCGGTATCGTCGCTGTAATCCTGAATATGCGTGTAGTCGCGCCCCAAAAACACCTCGTCGCTCTTCTGCCCGTACGTGAGCGGACCGAGCGCATCCGACATGCCCCACTGCGTCACCATGCGCTTGGCCATTTCCGTCGCGCGCTTGAGATCATTGGCCGCGCCCGTCGTGTAGTCGCCAAATGTCAACCACTCCGCGGCGCGCCCGCCCATCAGGATGGCCAACCGGCCCTCGAGATAGCTCCGCGAATACGAGTGCTTGTCATCCAGCGGAACATAGTGCGTCAATCCGAGCGCCTGACCGCGCGGAATAATCGTCACCTTGTGCACAGGGTCCTGGCCCTCGGTGTACTTGGAAACAATCACATGGCCGGCCTCATGATAAGCCGTGGATTTCTTCTCTTCCGGTGAGATGACCAGCGACTTGCGCTCAATGCCCATGGTCACCTTGTCCTTTGCCGCCTCAAGATCGTTCAGCGTAATCTTGTCCGCATTGCGCCGGGCGGCGATCAAGGCCGCCTCGTTCATCAGATTGGAAAGCTCCGCGCCCGCCATTCCCGGAGTGCCCTTGGCGATAATCTCGAGGTCCACGCCTTCGGCAAGCGGCTTGTTCTTCGCATGGACTTTCAAGATCCCCTGTCGGCCGCGGACATCGGGACGATCCACCACGATCTGCCGGTCAAAACGACCGGGACGCAACAGCGCCGAATCCAATATGTCCGGCCGATTCGTCGCGGCAATCAAGATCACGCCGTCGTTCTCCTCGAAACCGTCCATCTCGATCAAGAGCTGATTCAGCGTCTGCTCGCGCTCATCGTGGCCGCCCCCCAGACCCGCACCGCGCTGGCGACCCACGGCGTCAATCTCGTCGATAAAGATGATACACGGCGCGTGCTTCTTCCCGGTTTCAAACAGATCCCGGACCCGACTCGCCCCGACGCCGACGAACATCTCAACAAACTCCGCGCCGCTGATGGAAAAGAACGGCACGCCGGCCTCCCCGGCGACCGCCTTCGCCAGCAGCGTCTTGCCGGTTCCGGGAGGGCCAAGCAGAAGCACACCGCGTGGAATTCGTCCGCCGAGCCGCGCGAACTTCCGCGGGTTCTTCAGAAACTCGATGATCTCGCGAAGCTCTTCTTTCGCTTCATCCACTCCGGCAACATCGGAGAACGTAACCTTGGTCTTCGACTCGGTAACCAGGCGAGCCTTGCTCTTGCCGAACGAAAACAGCCCTTTCGGACCCACACCCTGCATGCGCCGCAACATGAACACGGTGAATCCAATGATCAGAATCCACGGCAACAAGCTCAACAGATAACTGCCGAGATCGGGTTTCTCCGCGCGAAAGTCCAGCGCCACTCCGCTGTCGCGCCAGTGGCCGAGCAGTTCCGAATCTACCAGCATCGGCAATGTCGTGCGGAACTTGCCGCCATCCTTGTACGTCCCGTGAAGCGTGCGCCCGACAATCACAGCTTCGCGGACCTCGCCCGCCGTAACGCGGTCCTCGAAGAAGTAGTACTTGACTTCCACTTCCTCAGCGCGATGGCCGACGAGCTGCGACACGACAATGAACCCGAGCACCAACAACACGAATACATACAACGTGCGCGTCGCCCGGCGCCACTCGATCTTGTCGTCTCCGCCCTTCTTCTTGGGGGACTTGCCTCGCTTCGGTGAGTCGCTCACGCTTGGTCCTCGTGCGGAATGAGCACGTACAAATCGGCCAGCTGTCGCCAACGGCCGCCATGATCTAAACCGTAGCCCACGACGAAATCATCCGGAATGACCAGGCCGGTGTACTCCGGTTGCCGGTTCAGGCGAATCGCCGACTCCTTCACAAACATCGCGACCATCGAGAGACTCGCCACACCCAGTCCGCGAATATGCGTGCGCAGAAAATCCAGCGAATTGCCCGTATCCACGATGTCCTCGACCAAAATCACGTGCCGACCCGCGATGTCCAGCCCCACGTTCTTATCGAGATTGAGGCGGCCGGCCTGCATGCCGTCGCGATAACTCGAGAGCTTCACGAAATCAATCGATACCTCGACACGCAACTCGCGGCTGAGATCCGCCATAAACAAGAAACAGCCGTTCAACACTCCAATCAGTACCGGATCGCGGCCCGCAAAGTCGCGAGAAAGCTCCTGGCCCAGTCGGCGAACCTCGTTCTGAATCCGCTCGGAGCTGATGAAGCGGCGAAAGCAATACGGCGCTTCGCCGATGGTCTCCGGACCGTGCTCGATCACCATCTGACTTAGTTGCATGTCCACCTTACGCGGAGGCGCGGCGCACCGGGCCGCGGCTCTATTTCGCTCTCGAACGACTGCCGACTCAGCAGGCACAACGGTCCCGCGGAATCACATAGCACCAGCGCGCGTGCGCGCGCCAAGGGACTTAGCTTGCGCTCCGCCAGAATCGACGAGACTTTCTTGAGGGGTCGGCCCGGCTGGCGCACGCGGTCACCCGGACGCCAATTCCGAACGCGAAACTCGTCGAGCCTTGCGGCTGAAACTGATTCCAAAAGTAACTCGCAACCCAACTGCCGGAACTCCGTGGCCGACTCGGAGACCGCTTGATCGATCTGGGGCGCCTGCCCGCAAATTAACCACGCGATGCGGCCGCGCTTGAGCAGACGCAGATTCGCCGGCAGCGCCAATTCGGTCTCAGGGGCGGTCGAGGTCAAGACATCGCGGATCTGCCGTCGGTAGGCCGACGAGAGGCGGGCATCCGGTCGATTCGTCAGCCGCGCCCAGGCCTCTTCCACCGCGAGGAAGCCTAAACTTGTAAAATAGCTTAAAATCAGGTCAATTTCAAGACCACGCTCGCATGGGTCCGTTGCCGTGGCCGGAATGATGGAGACGGCGTAGGCGGCCGTCCGCGAGGCAGCAAGGTGGTGGGCCAGCGAATTCGCGGCCTCGACGAACTTGAGCATACGTTCATCTGTCCAGTACGATGGCAAGGCACGCAGGCGTTCCCGCAGCGCATTACGCCGATGGCTGGAATCCGAGTTACTTTCGTCTGTAACATAGACCAGTCCGGATTCGCGCACCCAGTCGTGAAGCTCGCGACGTGAAACCCGCAACATCGGCCGCAGAATCCGGCCTCGTTGCTCCGGAATCCCGGTCCATTCGTACCACGGGGCGCCGCTCAGCATCCGCATGAGGACGGTTTCGGCGCAGTCGTCAAGCGTGTGACCGGTCAAAATCCAGTTCGCGCCGTGCAAATCCGCCTGCTGTTCCAAGACCGAATATCGCGCCAGTCGCGCTGCGTGTTCCATGCTGAGGCCACGCATCGTTGCCAGTTGTGGGACATTCACCCGGACCGTCCCTGATGCAAGTACGTGTGTATCTGACAATTTTCTGACTATTTCGTACTCTTCAGAAGATTTAGGTCTAATACGATGGTCAACATGAACTACAACGGCGTTCTGATGAATTCTGGAGACGGCCTCCAGCATGCCCATCGAGTCCGGCCCGCCGGATACGGCCAACAGCAGGCGATCCTGCGGGCGGCAGTATTTGGCAATCGCGGCCCGGACCATCTCGACAGGATCGATCATCGGAGGATAAACTTGGCCAAATGGCCGTTTCTGCCCCGCCGGTAACAAAACAGGCCACGCGAGCGTGCCTCGGTGGCCTGACTGGGGACTGGTAGCGGAGGAGGGATTCGAACCCCCGACACGAGGATTATGATTCCTCTGCTCTGACCGGCTGAGCTACTCCGCCTAAATAGTATAGAAATATAGCCAATCCCCGGAAAATAGTCAAGGACTGTCCGCAAACGTTGCGCACCCGCTCCGAGCGGCTTGCTTCTCGCCTGCTCCGGCGTTAGATTTGCGATTCCAAGCGCTTACTCGTCTTCAACGGATACTTATGCCGGATTTCTCCAACCAGACCATCCTTGTTACCGGTGCCGCAGGGTTCATCGGTTCACACCTGTGTGAGGCGCTGCTCGCGGCCGGCGCGCGGGTCATCGGGCTGGACAACTTCGACCCGTTCTACGACCGGGCGCTTAAAGAGCAGAATTTGGAGGCCTGCCTGAGATCGCCGCACTTTCACCTCCTCGAAGGCGATATCCGCGATTCGGGGATGCTTCAGCGCGCCTTCACGCAGTTCCGGCCGCAAGTCGTCGTGCATCTCGCGGCGCGCGCCGGCGTCCGGCCCTCGCTAATCGATCCGTTGGGATACGAAGACGTAAACGTACGCGGAACGATGCAATTGCTCGAAGCGGCGCGCGGCAGCGGCATTCGAGACTTCGTGTTCGCATCGTCTTCGTCCGTTTACGGCGAGCAGAGCCGAGTGCCATTTCGCGAGAACGAAAACACCGATCAGCCGCTCTCGCCGTACGGCGCGACTAAGAAATCCGGCGAAGTGCTTTGCCATGCCTATCACCACTTGTACGGCCTGAGCATCGCCTGCTTGCGCTTCTTTACGGTTTACGGGCCGCGGCAGCGTCCCGATCTCGCGATCCGCAAGTTCGCGCGCGCAATTCTCGCCGGCGAGGAAGTCACGATCTACGGCGACGGCAGCTCCCAGCGCGACTACACGCATGTCAGCGACACCGTCGGTGGCATCCTCGGTGCGATCCGCTGGTGCGCGCAGGGCGTGCCACACTATGACATCTTCAATCTCGGATCAGCGCACCCCGTCGCACTCAACGAGCTGATTGCCCTACTCGAACGCTTCGCCGGAGTCGCCGCCATCAGCAAGCAGCTGCCGCCGCAGCCCGGCGACGTCTCACAAACCTATGCCGACACCACGCGCGCGGAGGCGGAGCTGGGCTTCCGGCACCGGGTCGAGTTTGAGACTGGATTGCGGGACTTCATGGAGTGGATCAAACAGACGGAGCACCAGTAAGGGCGGGTTGATTCCCGCCCTGTTCATTTCGGTGGTCCCGCGCGTCAGCGCCGATGTGATTTGAGTCGGATCGCCAGCGTTCGATTCCGGTCGCGTTGCGAGGACCTAACCCGGTTGGGCGGCGAACACTACATGGCGTCGTACACCACTTCGCCGCCGACTACGGTCAACAGGGCTTTCGCATGTTGAGTATCCTGCGGCGGGACCGAGAACAGGTCACGATCCACAACCGTCAAGTCCGCCAGCTTTCCTACTGCAATCTCCCCCAACTCCTCCTCCCAGCCCGCTGCGAATGCCGAACCCCGCGTGTAGGCTCTTAGCGTTTCCTCAATCGTGATCCGCTCCTGCGGCTGCCAGCCCCCTGCCGGCTCACCGTGATCGTCCGTGCGGGTCACCGCCGCGTGAATTCCCGCGAACGGATTCAAATCTTCCACCGGCCAATCGCTGCCGAACGCTAACGTCGCGCCGTGATCGAGCAGACTGCGCCAGGCATACGCTCGTTTCGCGCGCTCCGGTCCGATCCGCGACTCGACGAAGCGCATGTCGGCCGTGCAATGAATCGGCTGCATGGAGGCGATCACCCCCAGCTCCGCAAAGCGTTCGATGTCCCGCTCGCGCAACACCTGACAGTGCTCGATTCGCGGGCGAAGCGCCGGTCCGATTCCCGCGCACCCGGCCATTTCAAACGCGTCGAGCGCCATGGAATTCGCCCGATCTCCGATCGCATGCAGCGCGATCTGATATCCTTCCTCATGTGCCCCACGAATGAACCGCGCCAACGGCCCTTCGCGAACCAGCGCGAGTCCGGTGTGCTCCGGGTCGTGCTCGTAGGACTGCCAGAAGGCGGCGGTCCGGGAGCCCAGCGCGCCGTCAAGGAAGCCTTTGAAGGCACGCAGGCGAAACTTCGTACCGTCGCGCGGCGTGAAGCGATCCGCGGCGAGATCAAACCGCTCCGTCACGGACCAGATGTTCATGCGAATCTGCTGATCCGCCGACTCCGCGAACGCGAGGTAGTGCGGGAGCAGGTCGCCGCGCACGCTGCAACTCAGTCCCGTAAACCCGTGCGAAACTGCGAGTTGTTGTGCGCGCAGAAAGGCGCTCTGGGCGACTTCCATGGTGACCGGCGGAATCGCCGCCCGCACACGATAGGCCGCCGTCTCGCGCAGCACGCCGCTGAGCTTGCCGCCGGCATCACGCTCAAAAGTTCCGCCCGCGGGGTGCTTGATCTGCCCATCGACTCGCGCGCGAATCAGCGCCGCCGAATTGACAAACGCCGAATGTAGATCGTGACTCCAGATGAAGACCGGATGATCCGGACAGATCCGATCAATCTGTGTGCGCGTGATGAGCAACCGCGTTTCATCGAGGCGGTGCCCCTCGATCCACGCGCCCGGCTCCGGCCGATGCTGCGCTATGTAGTCGCTCAGACGAGCGGCGAAGTCGTCGTCAGAGGCGCAGCCGTGAAAGTCGGCCTGCCCCAACTTCAATCCGCCTTCCAGCAGATGCAGATGGGCGTCGTGCAGCCCGGGAATGATCAGCGCACCCGCGGGCAATTCACGCGCATTCGCCACGATCTCGGTCGCATTCAAGTCGCTGACTTCGCGAATGCGATCTCCAGCCAGCGCGATTCGCCGGCGCCGCACCGGACCGCGGCCCGTCCACGCGTTCCCGACCAGTATCATGGAGTCAGCTTGACCTGCCGGCGCTCAATCGCAAGCGCCGTGCCCGTGCGCGGATCGGCGTCGATCAACGCCAGATTGAGCCGCACGTCGCCCTCCGCCACACCCGATTTGCCGCCGCCCAACGGATTGAGAAAACGATGCAGCGCCGCCTCGGTCTTCATGCCAATCACGCCGCTGTGCGGACCGGTCATGCCGACGTCGGTGATGAAGGCCGTTCCGCCCGGCAGAATTTCGTTGTCCGCCGTCGGCACATGGGTGTGCGTGCCGACGACCGCTGTGGCAAGCCCATCCACATAGCGCGCAAACGCGAGTTTCTCGGCGCTCGCCTCGGCATGAAAGTCGGCGACGATCAGGAGGGTCTCGACCCGCATCCGCTCAATCTCCGCCTTGCCCAGCCGAAAGGGATCATCCACGGCCGTCATCAACGCGCGACCGATCAGATTGACGACTCCAATCCGCAGCCCGCCGCGCACGTCGAACACACCGCTGCCCCGGCCAATCGTATTCGGCGGATAATTGAACGGTCGCAGGACACGCGGATCGGATTCCAGGAGCGGGATGATCTTGTCGCGGTACATCGTGTGATTTCCGCCCGTAATCACGTCCGCACCGGAGTGAAAGATGTCCTGCACCTGCGCCGGGAGCATGCCTTTGCCCTGCTCCGCGTTCTCGCCGTTGACGATGCAGAAGTCGGCCGAGGTGGCACGCAAAAGCCCGGGAAGGAGCTTTTGCACCGCTTCGATCCCGGGCTTGCCGCAAACATCGCCGACAAAGAGCACGCGAACCGCGCCCCTGTCTTTATTTGGCCACACCTGTTGCTCTGTATTCACGCAGTACGGTCACCTTGATTTGACCGGGATACTCCATTTCGTTTTCGATCTTCTGCGCGATCTCCATGGCCATGACTTCGGCCATGGCATCGGTGATCCGATCCGGCTCCACAATCACGCGAACCTCGCGCCCCGCCTGAATCGCGAAGGTGCGTTGCACCCCGCGAAAGCTGCTCGTGATCTCTTCGAGCTTGTTCAGCCGCTGGATGTAGATTTCCAACGTCTCGCGTCGCGCCCCGGGCCGCGCGCCCGAAATCGCGTCCGCCGACTGGGCCAGCACCGCGATCGGCGAGGTAAACTCCTCGTCGCCGTGATGCGCGCCAATTGTGTTGATCACAACCTTGTGCTCACGGTACTTCTTGGCGAGTTCCACGCCGATCTGAACGTGCGTGCCTTCCGTGAAGCGGTCAATCGCCTTGCCGATATCGTGCAACAGGCCGCAGCGCCGGCCCAACTTCGGGTCCAGTCCGCACTGCGCGCACATCAGCCCCGTCAAGTGCGCCACTTCAATGGAATGCTTGAGAATATTCTGGCCATAACTCGTGCGGAACTTCAGTCGACCGAGCAGCTTGATCATCTCGGGATGCAGACCCGGAACACCGGCCTCCGTGGAGGCCGCCTCGCCGATCTGCACCAACTGCTCGTTCATTTCCTTCTCGCATTTCTTCACCAATTCCTCAATGCGAGCGGGATGAATCCGTCCGTCGGCCATCAAGCGTTCCAGCGCCATCCGCGCGATCTCGCGCCGTAACGGATCAAACGCCGATACGATCACCGCCTCGGGGGTGTCATCGACGATGATATCGGCGCCCGTCGCCATTTCAAACGCGCGGATGTTCCGCCCGTCGCGTCCGATGATGCGGCCCTTGATCTCGTCATTGGGTATCTGCACCACGGTCACCGTACTCTCCACCGCATGATCCGCCGCGCTGCGCTGAATCGCCGCGACGATGATCTCCTGCGCCTCGCGACCCGCGTTCTGCCGCGCCTTGTCGCGCAGCTCCTTCACCAGCTCCGCCGTCGATTCGCGGGCCTTGTCAAGCAGCGAATCCTTCAACTCCGACAGCGCCTGATCCTTCGACAAGCCCGCCACGCGCTCCAACGCCGCTTGCGCATCCTTCTCCGCCGTCTCGATCTTCTCCTGCCGCTGTTGCAGCGACTTGTCGCGAGCCGTTACCGACTGCTGCAACCGATCCGCTTCAACCTTCTTCCGCTCAACGTCCTCCGCCTTCTGCTTTACCGCGCTTTCGCGTTCCTTCAAGGACCGGTCGATTCGACTCAGCTCGTCGCGCTTCTGCCGAATCTCGGTCTCGAGTGTGGTTCGCAGTCGAAGATCCTCGTCTTTCAACTCGAGCATCTTCTCCTTGAACATCGTCTCGGCCTCTTTCTGCGCGTCGGAGATGATGCGACCCGCCTCCTTTTGTCGCGTGGTCAGTTCGCGCCGGATAATCGATCGGCCTACGAACCAGCCCACAAAGAAGAAGATCAATCCGCCGCCCAGAGCGATCGCCACAACGACGATCGTTTGCTCCATCGAGTTCTCCCGGCTATGTGTAAAAAATAAACTATCCCTGCCAAAGAGCGGCTATGTACCAAGAACCCCGGTACATAAATTGTGGGAACCCGCCTGCGCGGTTCTCGCTTCCTCTATCCTGGACCGACCGAATCCGAAGACCCGGCCGAGGAATCCGCTCGCGCGGACTTAGGCTTGCGATAGACGCCAGAGTCAAACTCCCTTAGCTTTTCCATCGGTTCTTGAAAAAGCCTGGCTGCTTCAACAGGGAAAGTTAATCTATGTCGATGACTACGTGCTCGGATTTGCCCAAGGTCTCCTTCCGCAAATGACCGGATTGCTGACGTGGTTCAGGCCGATCGCTACTCGGATAGCCCGCGGGACAGGCTCTCCTCTAATTCTCGCATCCGCCGCTCATAGCTGCGCAATAATTCCGCCTGCTCCTTGCGCAACGTGCACACCTCGTCCATCAAATTGAGCGCGGTCAATACCGCGATCTTCAGAGGTGGCCGGGACGGTTCCGATTGGTGGATCTTCCGCATCCGGGTATCCAGAGTGGCGGCGATCTCCCTCACATAAGCAGCATCAACATCCGCACGAATCGGGTACTCCTGACCCAGAATGGTCACGTGTACCGTCCGCTCCCGATCGTCTGCGGCTCGCACGTCGTCCATTGTCGCCGCGCGGTATTACGCCGCCTCCAGCTTGGCCAACAACGCACTGATCTTCGTCCGAATCAGCTCTTCCGTCGCCGGATCCCGCTGGTTCTTTTGCAGGCTGTCGCGCTCCCGCGTCAGCTCTTCCAACTGCTTCACCGCTTCCTCATAGCGAGACTTCCATAGCGAAACTTCCTCTTGCAGCGCGCCCTTCTCAGTCTGGCTCGCCTTCAACCGCTCCAGAACCAGATTGATCTTCGCCTCTAACGTCTCAAAAGGTTTCGCGTCCACTGCACATCCCTCGTTCCGGTTGCATCCCCCTTCCGTTTAGCCCGATACACCTCGCCACGGGGGTCCCGGCGCAGGGCGGAGATTCACTCAGCTCGCTTCAGCGCAGCTCTGCACTGACTTCGGTTTGCAGTGCGGACAAGACGCGCTTCATCCACTCGTCAACTTCTTCCGCTTTCAGGCTGCGCTCAGGATGCGAAAACTGGAAGCGCAGCGCCACCGATTTGCGTCCCGCCCCAAGCCTTTCACTCCGAAAGACGTCGAAAGGCTCCGCATGCACCAGAAACTCGCCTGCCGCCGTCCGTGAAACCTCCAGCAACTGCGCCGCCGTAACCGACTCTTCGACCGTGATGGCCAGATCCCGCCACGCCAGCGGAAATCCTGAGAGCGGTTGATATTTCAGCGGAGGCAGTTCAATCGACAGCACGGCCGCCAGATCGAACTCAAACCAAGCCACCTCCGCGTCGATATCGCAGCGGCTCATCTCCTCGCCAGACCAGATCCCCCAGCGGGCGACAATTCTGTCCAAATGCCGGACGGCACCCGATAGATGTTCACGGTTATCAATATCATAGCAAAAAATCTGGACATTGTCAAGCCGCAACCGACGGCACAGCAACAAAATAGCAGCTTTCAAATCAAAGAAATCCATTGCTTTGGCCGGTCGCGACCAGCTTTCCGGGTCGATCGACCCGGTCAGCACCCCCGTCAGGACCCAGCGTTCCCAAGTTCGGGGATCGTCCGGTTCGCCCTGACGGAACACCCGCGCGATCTCAAAGAGCCTCAGATTGCGGTCGCCGCGCTTCCAGTTGCCAGCCGCCGATTGGACCAGTGCCGGCAGCAAGGAGCCGTGCATCCGCTTCATGTCGTCGTTCACCGGGTTCACCAGTTCCACGCCCGTTTCGCCGATCGGCGGATCGCGGCGCGGTTCCGGCGTGCGCATGGAAACCGACAAGGTCTCCATGAAGCCGAGGCTGACCATGACTTCGCTGACACGGCGGCGCAACAGGAACATCGGGTCATCGTGACCCGAAATCGGGACACGGCTCGATGTCGCCGTGGGAATCGCCGCGTAACCGTGCACCCGGATGATCTCCTCGATGAGGTCGATTTCCGAATTGAGATCCGGCCGGTGCGACGGTGCCGCTACTTCCCAAACATCGCCCTGATTCTTGACGTCGCAACCCAGACGGCTCAGCACGTCCGTCATTTCGTCGTGAGGCAGATCAACGCCCACAATCGTAGTGAACCGACTCGGACGGAAGCGAATCCGCGACAACGCCACCGGAGTCGGATATGCATCTACTCTGCCCGTGCGAATCGACCCGCCACCCAGCCGCTGCATCAGGCAGGCCGTCGCGTCGATTACCCGGGGGACCCCGTTCGGGTCCATGCCGCGCTCAAAGCGCTTGGACGAATCGGTATTCATCCCTTGCGCGCGCGCGGTGCGGCGAACATGCACCGAATCGAAATAGGCGCATTCAATCACGACATCGGTCGTGTCTTCCCGAATCTCGCTGTTCAAGCCGCCCATGACCCCGGCCAGCGCGACCCCACGCGTGGCATCGGCAATCAAGACATCCTGAAAACCGAGTGCGTGATCCTTACCGTCCAGAGTCGTGAATTGCTCTTTGTCTTTCGCATAGCGCACCACGATCTGCTTCCCGCCGAGGAAGCGCGCATCGAATGCGTGCAACGGGTGACCGAACTCGAGCATCAGGTAATTCGTCGCATCGACGATGTTCGAGATCGGCCGAATGCCGCAGCGCGCCAGCCGCAGTCGTAGCGCGTAGGGGGACGGCGCGATCTTGACGCCTTCGATCACACGCGCCGCGTAGCGCGGGCAACCCAACGGCGACTCGATTCGCACCTGAATCCGCGACGAGACCGAATCGCCCGATTCCTGCATCGGATAGTCCGGCCAGCGCCATTCGACGCGAAACTTGGCCGCCAGGTCGCGCGCAACTCCCACATGCGAAAAGAAATCCGGCCGGTTCGGCGTGATTTCTACATCATAGCAGGTATCCGCCAGTTCAAGATATTGCGCGGCAGGCGCGCCCACTTTCCAATCCGCGTCGCCGACCAGTATCCCCTCGTGCGAATCGAACAAGCCCAATTCGCGTTCCGAGGCGATCATCCCGAGTGACTCATTCCCGCGCAGTCTGGCGGCCTTGATCTTCATCCCGTGCGCCGTCACCGCTCCGGGCAGCATCACCACGACTTTCTGCCCAATGGCCACGTTCGGCGCGCCACAGACAATTTGACTTACGCTACCGCCGACGTTCACTTGCGTCAGCGATAGGTGCTCGGTGCCCGCGATCCGCGCGCACTCCAGGACCTCGCCGACAACGACGTTCCCCAGTGCCGGCGCGTATCGATGTACCGCCTCGACTTCCAAACCGAGGTAGGTCAGCACCTCGATTAAGTCATCGGGCGAAACCGGAATGTCGAGTAACTCAGATAGCCAGCGATAGGAGAGAATCATGACTAAACCTACGCTCCCGCGAACTGCTTGAGAAAACGCACGTCGCTCTCATAAAGCAGCTTGATGTTGTCCATGCCGTAGAGCAGCATCACGAGCCGGTCGATGCCCAGTCCGAAAGCATAGCCCGTGTAGCGCTCGGCATCATAGCCGACGCCGGCGAGCACGTTGGGGTGCACCATCCCGCTGCCGCCCATCTCCAACCAGCCCGATTGCTTGCACACACGGCAACCCTGGCCGTCGCAGAACGGGCAACTGACATCCACTTCGGCGGACGGCTCCGTAAACGGAAAGAAGTGCGGACGCATGCGCAGCTTCGTGTGCTCGCCGAAGAACTGCCGGTAGAACGAGAGCAGCGTCCCCTTCAAGTCCGCCATCGTCACCCCTCCGTCCACGTACAGCCCTTCGACCTGATGAAACATCGGCGAGTGCGTCGCGTCCGGGGAATCGCGACGATAAACCCGGCCCGGCGAAATGATTCGCACCGGCGGGTCCTGCTGTTCCATCGTGCGCACCTGCACCGGAGAGGTTTCCGTCCGCACCACGAATCCATTCGGCAGGTAGATCGTATCCGTCAGCGCGCGCGAGGGATGCCAGGCCGGAGTATTGAGCTTGTCAAAATTGTACTTGACCAACTCAATTTCCGGACCGTCCGCAACGCGAAAACCCATGCCGCGAAAGATGTCCACGATTCGCTGCATCACGATCGAGAGCGGATGATGCGTGCCCACCCACGGCATCCGCGCCGGCAATGTCGGATCGAGCTGCGGACCCACCTGCCGGGGCTTCAGCGTGCGTGTTTTCTCCGCCGCAATCGTTTCCAGTTCGTCGCGCAGCTCGTTGATGAGCTGACCGACACGCGGACGTTCGGCCGCGTCAACTTTCGGCATCAACTTGAACAAATCGGCCAGCAAACCCTTACGGCTCAGGTACTTTACATGCACGAGCTCAACGTCGGCCAGACTTTGGGCCGCGTCAAACTCGCGCCTCGCCGCTTCCCGAACCTGCTGTATGCGATCAATCATCTTTGATACCCCGGCTGAGGGGTGCGCTAAATCCAAATCATAAGAAAAGCGATTCCATGCCCCACGGAATCGCTTGACCTACTCACTTAACGGCGCGACATTCCCGCACCAGTTCCGACGTCAGCGATTTACGCGGCAATCTGACGAGCCAACGCCGCAAAAGCCGACGGATCATTCACTGCCATCTCCGCCAGCTGCTTGCGGTCGAGCACGATTCCCTGCGCATTCAGTCCCGCGATGAACCTGGAATAGCTGAGTCCGTGCTCACGAACCGCGGCGTTGATCCGCACGATCCACAGGCGGCGATACTCACGCTTCTTGCGCTTGCGATCCTTGAACGCCCGGGCCAGACCCTTCTCGAGAGTCTCCGTCGTGGCCTTGATCAGCGTGCCACGACGGCCAATATAGCCCTTCGCAGCCTTGAAAATCTTGTTTTTCCGGTGGCGGTCCGCCGGTGCATTGGTCGCGCGTGGCATTGCTTCTCCTTCGGCTGTTCCCCCCACTCTGCGGGGGGATTAAGAGGGGTTGATTCGCCCCTCGTTTTACGGTAACGGCTCCACGACAGGCCGTGTCCCGACACATGTAAGGCGGTTCCGCACGTGCCGGAACCGCGTCATCAACTCTCTTGCGTCACGCGCTGGGCGACTTGATCGCCGTACCGAGCAGTCGGCGCAGAATCTTCAGATTCGCCCGCTCCGTCACGAAGTTGCCCGCCAACGCGCGCGTCCGCTTGCTGGCCTTGGCGACCAACAAATGGCGGCGAAACGATTTCTTGTGCTTTAACTTGCCGCTGCCCGTCAGCTGAAATCGCTTGGCGGCGCAACGTTTGGTCTTCATCTTCGGCATCTATCTTACTCCCTGTTTTCCGGGATTATTTCTTAATCAGAATCATCGTCATCATCCGCGGCCCTTCCAACTTGGCCGCCGATTCGACCTTCGCGACATCCGTCAGCTCCGTCGCCATGCGCTCCAGCATGCGCGTCCCAAACTCCTGATGCGTAATCATCCGGCCGCGAAACATGATCGAACACTTGACCTTGGCGCCCTCCATGATGAACTGCCGCGCCAACTTGACCTTCGTCATCAGGTCGTGGTCGTCCGTCGTCGCCGTCAGCCGGATCCCCTTCAGCACCGTGGCCGTCTGCTTCTTGCGCGCCAGACGCTCCTTGCGCTGAATATCGTACTTGTACTTGCCATAGTCGGTAATCTTGACTACCGGCGGTGTGGCCAGCGGTGCGATTTCCACCAAATCCAGATTCGCCTCCCGCGCCATCCGCAAGGCCTGTTCAATCGGCAACACGCCGACCTGCGACCCGTCGCTGCCGATCACACGGACCTCAGGCACGCGAATCCGCTCGTTGATGCGAGTCGGATCCTGCTTGGGTTCCGGTCTGAAAAATGGACCGCGTCTTTCCATCAATTAGTGGGAGACACGCGATTGAATCTCCGACGTCAGTCGCGAGATGACATCGGCAATCGGTACGCTCCCTAAATCTCCTTCTTTTCGCCGTCGGAGGGATACTTGCCCCGCTTCCGCTTCGCGCGCGCCAATCACCGCCATATAGGGTACCTTGTGAATCTCGGCATCGCGAACCTTGAAGCCCAATTTCTCATTGCGTGGATCGATACTCGCGCGGAACCCAGCCGCGACGAGTCGGGCCAGCACGTCCGCGCAGTACACCTCGGCCTTATCCGTGATCGGCAAAATGCGAATCTGTTCCGGCGACAGCCACAGCGGTAAGTCGCCGGCGTAATGCTCGATCAGGATGCCGATAAACCGTTCCATCGAGCCCAGTAAGGCACGATGGATCATCACCGGGGTATGGCGAGCGCCGTCCGCGCCGACGTATTCCAGGCCAAAGCGGGCCGGCATTGAAAAATCACACTGCACCGTGCCGCACTGCCAGGTCCGCCCGATCGCATCCTTGATATGAAAGTCGATCTTCGGCCCGTAAAACGCGCCGTCGCCGGGATTCAATTTGTACGAGACCTGTAGTCTGTTCAATGCATTGGCCAGCGCAGTTTCGGCCTGGTCCCAAATCTCGTCGGAACCGACTCGCGAGGGTGGCCGGGTCGAGAGCTCGACGCGAAAATCGGAGAAGCCGAAATCGCGGTACATCTCGAAAATAAACTCGACAACCCTGGCCGCTTCAACTTCGATTTGCTCCGGCGTCACATAGATGTGCGCGTCGTCCTGGGTGAACACCCGCACGCGAAACATGCCGTGCAGCACCCCGCTCTTTTCATAGCGGTGCACTGTGCCCAGTTCGCAAATCTTCAGTGGCAAATCCCGATAGCTCACCTGATGATTGCCGTAGATCAGGCAATGGCCCGGGCAATTCATCGGCTTCAGAGCATACATCTGCTCCTCCACCTCCGTGAAATACATGTTCTCACGGTAGTGGTCCCAGTGCCCCGACTTCTTCCACAGCTCCTCGTTCAGCACGAACGGGGTGCGCACCTGCTCGTAACCCGCCGCGCGATGTTTCGCCGTCCAGTAGCGCGCAATCTCATCCCAGATGACCTGCCCCTTGGGATGGAAGAAGACCGCGCCCGGCGATTCCTGATGAAAGCTGAACAGATCGAGTTCTTTGCCCAGCTTGCGATGGTCCCGCCGCTTGGCCTCTTCGATCCGGTGCAGATGCTCCGCCAGCAGCTCTTTGGTCGGATAAGCCGTCGCGTAGAGCCGCTGCAACATCTTGTTCTTCTCGTCGCCGCGCCAATACGCTCCGGCCACCGAAAGCAGCTTGAAATGCTTGATGCGGGACGTGGTGTCCAGATGCGGGCCGCGGCACAGATCGACGAAATTCCCCTGTTCGTAGATCGTCAGGTCTTCGGCCAGCTCGCTGATCATCTCCAGCTTGTAATGCTCGCCCAGCCGATGGAACAGGGCAACGGCCTCGGCACGGCTGATATCCTTGCGAACCAGGCGCAGATTCCGCTTGGAAATCTCCACCATCTTCGCCTCAATGACCGGAAAGTCCTCTTGGGTGAAGACGTGCGGCGAGTCGATGTCGTAGTAGAACCCGTCAGCAATCGGCGGGCCGATGGTGAGCTGCGACTCCGGCCAGAGCTCCTTGATCGCATGCGCCATCAAGTGCGCGGCCGAATGCCAGTAGGCATGCCTGCCGGCTTCGTCCTCAAAGGTGACAAACCGCAGCTGGCCACCGTGATCCAGCGGACGGTAGAGGTCCCAGATATTGTCGTCCAGCACCGCCACCAGCACCCCGGTGGCCCCCACCTGCACGTCTTCGCCCAACACATCGCGGGGCTTGGTGCCGGCAGGCACCGTAACTTGCCGGCCATCCTGCAGTGTGAGTTCTACGTCGCTCATGCTATCGTGTGGCCCGAGTCCGGGCGGGTAACGCGCGTCACGGATGTTGTGAACCTACTATCTCGCAAGCGGTAACCCGCCGCGGCGAGTTGCCGGCCTAAGCCGCGCTTGGCGGCAGGGGTCCACAAGCTGTGGTGGTGGGCGATACAAGATTCGAACTTGTGACCTCTTGCATGTCACGCAAGCGCTCTAACCAACTGAGCTAATCGCCCCAACAAGAAAAATATGAAAATCGAAACTGCCGATCCCGACGGCACCAACAAAAAGACCGCGACATCTGCGGCCTCGTCAACCACCGTCGCGGTTCGCGATATACCGTCAGAATGAGGTGTCGGTTCTGGGTTCTTGACGTTTCCTTTCGTCGGTCATCCGATCCGAGACTTTGCTTGCGCTCGCCGCTCGAACCCGCACGGACTACCCGCGCTGCGCGCCTGCTGACCAGCATGGAAACTGGTTAGTGCCGAGGGCCGGACTCGAACCGGCACGGGAGGATAAGTCCCTGGGGATTTTAAGTCCCCTGTGTCTACCATTTCACCACCCCGGCTCCAAATTCCGAGCCTCAAGGTCGGCGGTGAGGCGCCGAGCGGATTCGAACCGCTGAATAGAGGTTTTGCAGACCTCCGCCTTAACCACTTGGCTACGGCGCCCTGTGCCAAGTATGAAGTTTGAACTATGAAATATGAACTATGAAGCCGAGTTCAGACCGAGCCCGCACCACGACTTCTTCATACTTCATACTTCATATGTCATACCTTCTGCGGAGCGGGAGACGGGATTCGAACCCGCGACAGCCACGTTGGCAACGTGGAACTCTACCACTGAGTTACTCCCGCAGAAGACCAATTCAAAAACGCGGAAAATCAGAAATGCAGAAACTCACGCCACCGAATTCACTGCGCAAACCGGACTGGCGTTTCCGCATTTCCGCGTTTCTGAATTTCTGCATTTTCGGCTTCGTGGACCTGAGGGGGATCGAACCCCTGACCTCTTGAATGCCATTCAAGCGCGCTCCCAGCTGCGCCACAGGCCCATGGGTATGCCGTAAGAACCCGCAATATAAGCAATTCGACCCCACTTGTCAAGCAGGATGGCCCCGTTCCAAGTGCGCCCCGTCAGTCGATGATAAAGCACAAATCTTTTATTATTATGCGTTTAAGTCAGTGTCGTCGATCGTCGCCGTGAGGCGGTGGGAAACCCCTGATTCCCGCCGAATGACTCGAACGGGCCCGAAGCAGGGGCCGAGCCGGTCCCACGCGTTTCTCCGCCTCCCGGCAGGTCCCGAGTTAAACCTTCCCGGGGGGTGTCCGGTCGAATAGTGCGTGTACGATACTCGAAACCAACAGCCCCGGGAGACTTAATATGAAACTCTGCGCTCTGGTCGCTTTCGTTTTATGGTTCGGTTGGTCGGTCGATGTTGGAGCACAGCCCAGCGGGCCACGCTCGATAGCCGCACAAGGCGTGGCTCGAGAGCAGGCGGAGCCGAGCAGCCTCCCGCGTCCGCATGCGGTCACCGCGCTCGACACGACCCGGTTAAATGCGTTTATCGACAGCGTCATGCAAGCCAACAACACGCCGGGAGTGGCCGTTTGCGCGATCCATGACAGCGACATCATCTGGTCACACGCTTACGGCTGGGCCAATGTCCAGCAGCAATGGCCGGTCGGTGATTCGACTCTATTCATGCAGGCCTCCGTCTCCAAAGTGGTCACCGCCGTCGCACTGATGCAGTTGTGGGAAGACGGGTGGTTTGAACTCGACGATCCCGTCAACGACTTTCTCCCGTTCGCCGTGTCCAATCCTTCGTACCCGACTGCCGTGATCACGTTTCGGATGCTGCTCACGCACGGTTCAAGCATTCGGGACTGGTGGACGGTTCTGGACAGCCTCCGAAGACCGGGAGACCCGACGGTCACCATCGCTGAATTCCTCCAGAATTATCTGGTTCCTGGCGGCCAATACTACAACGCGTCTCAGTGCTTCCTGCCGCAACCGCCGGGGGCGGCCATGACCTATACCAATGTCGGCGCGACTCTGATCGGATATCTGGTCGAGCGGATCAGCGATCTACCCTTTCACCTCTACTGCGAAGCCAACATCTTCTCGCCGCTGGGAATGGACCGCTCGGTCTGGTATCTCCAGGGTCTGGACACGACCACACTCGCCACGCCCTATATGCCAAACGGCAGCACGCCCTACGTCCTCTACAGCAGCCCGCTCGTTCCGGCGGCGATGCTGCGAACCAATATTCCCGAGATGTCGCGCTTTCTGCTCAGCCTGATGAACCGCGGCGAAGTGGGAGGAGTGCGGATACTCGATGCGGCCACGGTCGATACGATGTGCGCGGCCCATGCGCAAGGGCCGTGGGGACCCCAGGGACTGATCCTCAGGGAATCGGAGGCGGTGCCCTATGACTCACTGTGGTTTCATCCCGGCAGCTACTCGGGCGTTTCGACCCAGTTCCAATGGGACGCGATCAGTCGGATCGGAGTGCTGGTGATGATCAACGGAAGAAACGGACCCAACGATTCGCAAATCACGACGCTGGCGGATGAAATCTACATCACGGCGCAGGAAGCGATTCAATGTGAACCCGCCACGCAGGTCACCGGTTATCTGGCATCCGGCGCCGGACAGATCGAGATCCGATACCTTGCTCCCACCGACGGCACTTACCAAGTTTGGAAGACATCGAATCCCGGCAACGATGGAGACCCCGACGCCGGAACTGATCCCGACTGGATGCTGGTCGGAACTCAGAATGTTGCGGCGGGCGAAAACCTCTTTTCAGTGTCGGCGGGGACCGAGAGCTACGCGAATTTCGTAGTGGTACACGATTGCGGACCGGTCATGCGGTAGCTGCGTCGCCGCGACACCTGTCCAAAGCGGGAACATGAGTTGCGCGATGCCGCGGGACTCTTCTCATCGCGGCGCGCCACCCGGCTCAGGAACTAATGTGGCGCCCCTTTCGAAGGTGCGGTGAATCGGAGCGAAGTGGGCGGAATTGATGATAATACAGAGCATATCGCGGGGGGGGGATGAGGGCGGGTTGACAATGTTGATTGCGTAGAGTAGATTATTGCTATCGATCAAACCCGGAGGCCGGAGCGATGCAGAGAACTTCTTCACGGTGGCCCAACCGCAAACCCAATTCAGGCGAACTCATGCCGCATCTGTGGCGCTGGGTTCGCTTTGTCGTGTATTGGTGGGTGTTGCTTGCCATTAATCCAGCTCGCGCTTGCGGGCCAAACTGGACGTTTCTGGGTGGACCACCTGCTGAAGTACTCTGTGTGACTAAGAGTAGCGGACCGGACGGAGCGACTATCGCAGGCACGCTTGGTGGGATCTACCGGTACGACGACTCCGGTGGGGGATGGCAATCAATGTTGTTTGGCATGCCGATCTGGCAGTTCGCTGGTACGTTACCTCCATCAGATACGATGTTTGCCGCCACGTCGCTAGGGCTCTATCGCTCCGTCAATTCTGGGCAACAATGGGACTTGTTCCAGCGGAATCCGCCATGGGGAGGTGAGATGCACGCGTTCTCTATCTCGCCACATCGTGCAGATCAAATGCTGGGATCATGGCATGACGATAATGAATCTGGATATCTCTACGCGAGCAATGATCGAGGCATTGACTGGGGTTTTGTTAGCTCGGGGGTGCCCGGTTGGGCGGGATTGGTATATTCGTCGACAGCCTCGGAAACTATTTACTTTGCAGAAGCCACGTTGTTTGCCGAAATCTCACTTACCGACTCGAGTATTCGTTACTTACATGACTACTGGCAACAAGACATTCATCGTATTCACCACCATCCAGTCAATGACTGGATTTACATACTCACAACGGATTCGCTGACAATCTACGACGAATCGCTGGACTCCTTGGTCGTCTATCCGTTGCCAGCAAGTGTCGGCGTTGCATTCGACATGTGCATCGACACCCGTGGAAATCTACTGATCGGAGGATGGAACGGGATCAGCTTAGTCGACGAGACGCTGCAGAATTGGACCGATGTTGCCGACACCCTTTCCAGCGGCAGGCCGCTATATACGGACGATTCCACTTGGATCGTTGACCGGCTGGAAGGCATCTACTGCCGCACGCCGACGACAGAAGTCAGAACGGACGAGCGGCCGGCGCACCGTATTCAGATTCTAACCTATCCAAATCCGGCGAGTACCGAACTCAAGATTCGTGCCGAGGTGGCCACCGAATTCAGGCTCTACAACGTTTTGGGGCAATTGGTCGCAAGCACTTCTACGGCACGCTCCACCTATGTGACGCGACTTGCCGTCGCCTCGTTGCCTGCTGGTATCTACTATCTAAGCGCCGCCGGTATCGACGGACCTGCTCACATCCAATCCGTCGTAATCAACCATTAGAGGGAATCATGCAAGCCCGCATCAACGTCACTCTGGTCATGCTAATGTGCTTCCTGTCAGTCACATCCCTTAGCTTGGCCGGGGGGACAACATCATTTGGCATATGGAACGGTGGTCTCACTGAATTCGTTGACGGCGAAGCGCTGCTCGGATTAGAGAACGGCGCAACGTGGACGGATATTGCGCCCTATCTGACCGAAGTTGATCTTGATTCGGTGGTTGCGATGCGCCGGATAAATTCCTTCACCTTGTATTTTGATGACACGATGGATGTTGTGATGCTGTGCGATTCTGTTGCGAATAAGCCGTTTGCGCAGTATTGCGAGCCGAACATGGTTATGTATGAGCAGTCGGTTGATTCCTACTGGGGGCTTCAATGGTATCTACACAATACAGGGCAGAGTTTCGGTACCAGCGGCGCGGACATCATGTGGGTCGAAGCTGCGACCATCTCCCGGGGTGACGTGAATACTAAGGTCGCCATTCTTGATCGAGGTATTCCGTATGATGATGAAGACAATATATTCCGGAACCCAGATTTGGACGATCCGGACAGAATCACTCTGGGTTGCATCTGTCATGATGAAGGGTTTCGAGGATGGAATGAAACCAATGATCCCATTCAATCAAGAGGACACGGAACCGCGTGCGCGGCGATTGCCGGCGCGCAGTCGAACAACGACACGCTTGTAGCGGGAGTCTGTCCCGAGTGCGGATTGGTAGTTGAGAAGATGGCTCACAATGGAGTTGTTTCGATTGCTCACTTCTCCGATGCCCTCGCAGATGCCATAATGGATCACGGAGCGTCGATCATATCATGGAGTTACTCTTCCAACGGCGCAAGCGAAACTGCTCGATCAGCAATTTTGAGCTATGCGGATGAGAATGTGCTCTTTGTCTTCCCAACTGGAAATAGCGGAAACGACACGATTCAATTTCCGGCAAACATGGTGGACGAGTTACCCGACCAGATCATCGCCGTAGGTGGGACTGACCAAAACGACCAGCGATGGCGAGAGGATGACGCGCCCACCTGCTTCGGCGCCAACTACGGAACAAGGATTTCATTGGTCGCGCCGGCAGGCGCCTATGGATGCGACGAGGAGCACGGCCCGAGTTGCATGACCTTGTTGACCCTGCGACAATGGAATGGAAGCAATTCATCCCTCCTTTGCGACAACGAGATCGTAGACGGCCAGATCGGCTACAAGAGTGGAACCTCTTTCTCCACGCCCATGGTCGCGGGGATCGCCGGATTGCTCCGGTCCTACCGCCCAAGCCTTAGTCCAGCAGATGTCAAGAGCATTCTCCAGCTTTCGTGTGACGATGTGAACGCCAACGAGGCTGATCGACGGGGATATGACGAGGAGCTTGGCTACGGCCGCGTCAATGCCTTCAAAGCTTTGCTGCGCTCACCGGGCGAGAAGACTCTGATCTCCGATTTGACGGTCCGCAAGCACATCTATGACCATGACGAAGATGGGGATGATCTAAGCCCGTACTTCCTGGTGGATCAGTTGACCGTCCCGCAAGACATGACTCTCACGATCAATCCCGGGACACGGATCAAGTTTGATGCCGGAGCATCCCTCGACATCTCCGGCAAGTTGCAGGCAAAGGGCACGGAGGCGGAGCCGATCATCTTCGAGTTCCCCTCGAATACCGGCGGCGGTGGGATTTACTTTGTGAATGCGGACTCCGTGGAACTCGTACATTGCATCTTCAAGCGCGCGCCGATTGTGTTCGTGCAGGGCGGGGATTACACGTGGATCAACAACTGCACGTTCGATAGCTGCTTCTACGGTCTCGAAGCCTACGACGTGACGACCGCGAATTCGCTGATCGAGTACAATCTGTTCACGCATTGTCGTTACGGGATCCTCGGTCTCGCCAGCGCGGGGACGTTCGAGTACAACACGCTCGACTCGTGCGACAAGGTCGGCATCTACTGGCAGGGCGACCGCACCAACGGCGAGCGCGCGCGGTTCACGAACAATGAAGCGCGCATGGCCTGACGTGATCGTGCCTCTATTGAAGTTCTCATAAATCGGAGCGAAGTGGGCGGAATTGATGAGGGGGGGGGGGGGGGGGGGGGGGGGGGGGATGAGCGGTTGACAATGTTGATTGTGTAGAGTAGATTATTCCCATCGATCAAACCCGGAGGCCGGAGCGATGCAGCGACTTTCTTCACGGTGGCCCAACCGCAAACACAATTCAGGCGAACTCATGCCGCAACCGTGGCGCTGGGTTCGCTTTGCGGTGTTGTGTGCGATGGTACTCATTGTTAATGCTGCAAATGCGCAGTCATGGGACCAGCTCATTCCATTGACACGGGACAACTACTACCACCACGGCCCGCAAATGATCGTGGATGAGGCCCTGCAAATCCACCTCTTCACGGTGCGGAGCGTGCAAGAGGCGATTCAGCAGCCATCCTGCCTCGCCTACCAGCGATTTGACAACTGGGGCAACCCCCTGACGACTTCCGTTCTGATCGCGCCAGACAGCCAGCGGATGGATCACTGGCCGGGAGTGCTCAGGGATCACCACGGCGCCATCCACGTCGTCTGGTGGCGCAGCTACGACTTTCCATGGTGGATGAACCGCTTCATGTACGCGAAACTTGACACCGCTGGCAACTTTCTCATCGAACCGAGAGAACTGCCATGGTCCCACGTATTCCCTGGATTCAGCCAGAACGGCATTCACTTGGTTGAAACCAACAACGACGTCATCTGGTACTCCGACCTGACGCGATTCATGAGCTTCGACGAGAGCGCACAAGTCATCGACTCGCTGCAGCCGATCGTGCCTCTGCCGGACGTGACCGGATACTCACTCTTGGCTCTCGCACCCGACCAATCAGTATGGACGGCGTTCCGCCACGCGCCTGGTGACGAGCTGCAGCAGGTCTCTGTGATGCGGATGGATACATCACCGCGCGTCCCCGAGCTCGTGCTGTCCAGCGGCGATCCGATACCGCATCAGATCGGAAACGGACGGTTCTACATTGACACGACGGGAGCATTTCATCATTCTCTATGGAGTGAATTTTCAGGCGAATTCTATGCCCGCGATCCCCGCGACGGGTCGGGGGGCGACACGGTAAATGTCGGTACGGAAGCACTATACACCTCTACGGACTGGATCCTCGTCCCTCCGGATACACTTTTGTTCATTCGCGGAATTGCCGCGTCGCACCTCATGCAGTTCAACGGCTTCAACTTCGCGGGACGCCGTGTCATCGGACCAACCCTCGTGACACCTGCGGGAGTGTGCATTGATCCGTTTATCTGGAAACGAGGCGGCTATTGGCTGGCCCAGTTCTCGGTTCGGCACAATCCCACGCGCGACCAAATCGATCTCACGCATATCCCCGGTCCGGACGAGCCGCCGAACTCCGTCGCAGATCGTCGTCCGACCGCCAGCCCGGGCACAGGAACCCTCACCGTGTATCCACAGCCCGTTCAGTCCTCGTTTGTGATCGTGTCCCCGACGCGGCTCACCGGTCAGACCGAGATCTTGCTCTACAACCTGCTCGGTCAGCGGATCGAACTCGACCAACCGCCGGCAGTGCACGGAAGCGACATCCGCGTCGTGCTTCCGTCCTCGCTCGCCTTTGGAACCTACTTCGTGCACATCTCCACGCCCTACCATGCGTGGGTGAAGCGAATCATCTATCTCAAACCGTAAGGGAGTATCTCATGCGACCGTTTCTTTTGCCGACAACCTCTCTTCTGCTCCTGGCTGCTGCCGTCGCCCTCGCGCAGCCCAATCTTGTTCCGGGTTTTCCGATTTGGTTCAATGATCGCGGGCTGGTGGGCATTCAGGACCGCGGCGCACTGGTTGTGGATGTCACCGGCGACGGTTACCCGGAGGTGATCGTGCTTGCGGACGATCCCGATGATTCGTACGACAATGGACCAATCCACCTGCAGCGACGGATTCTGGTGTTCGATTATGAACATACCTCGGAAAGTAACCCGCTATTTGATTTCAGATTTCCTTCCGACTACAATCCTTTTCCCGGACGGGATGTGAACTTCGCATACCACTTCCGTGACGAGCCCGCCATTGCGGATGTGGACGGCGACGGATATCGTGAGATTGCAATAGGCGCGAGCGCCTATCTCGGATTCGTGAACGCCAGCTGCCCGACTGGAGATCACGGCACTGCCGACTGCCTTCACTGGTGCAGTGTTGTGCTCGTCTGGGAAATCACGAACGGGGAGGCGCAGCTCCTTGCGCAGTTCAGCTATGCGAACTGCCTGATGGCCACGCCCGCCGTGGCTGACGTTCGAGGTCCGGGTCCCGGCGAGGGGCCAGACGGAAGCGACGACCTGATCTTTGCCGGATCAGCTAATGACGGCGGTTTTCAAGATGAAGACGCGCATCCACCCATTCATACCGGCAAGGTGTGGGGTAACAGTTTGGTGGTCTTGTGCTGGGACGGGCAAGGCCTGAATGCTGTCACGCCACCCTACGCCGATTTCTACTTCAATCATCCATGTCCGCCCATTTGCGATCCATTCATACCGCTGGGCCCCTCAATGCCGGCGGTGGTGGACATTGATCAAGATGGCGGCCCAGAGGTAGTCGCCGTATTTCCCCGGGCCGAAGATGCGTCAGGAATGGCACGCGTCATCATCATGCACCCGGAGGAAGGCGATGATGCCACCGAAACGGTAGATGTAAGCGGATGGTATTTGCTTGGCAGGAGTGACGGCATCGGTTACGTTGTTGAGCCCGGACCGGTCGTGTGCGACCGCGATTTCAACGGCTCGCTTGAAGCCTACTTCCTCGCCAAGAACGAACCTGACGACAGCCCGTCACTGACAGCAATTATCGGGGTTGACCTCGCGACGCTAGCCTGGTCAGATTTCCGACTGCCAGAAGACCAACTGATCCAACGGCACAATCAACTCGCGGTGGCCGATGGGTATTCGGGAACTAAGTTGGACCTCTACGTTCCTTCCCTGCAATCCAACAACGGCGATACACGATTCGAGTGGCTCCGGGAGACCGATGTATTCGCAGTTAACCCTCAGGCTGAGCAAGGGTGGCCAAGATTGTTCACGCACAACCAAGCTAACCGATACGCCGGCTATTCGCCAGCGATCGTGAACACGAGTGGCGATCCCGACCTGCAGCTTGTCACAGAGGTTGGATTGAATGAGTCCGCAAGTATCCGGAACATGCGATTGGAGTTGACGTACGGTCAGGACTTCTCGTGGCCAGTGTCCGCTGGCTACCTCATTGAGACGGTGGATTTCAAGGCCGCCCCGACGATTTCCGATGTTGACGCCAATGGCACAGCAGACCTTGTGTTGGTAACAAGGACCAACGGCGTCGGAGCCAGCATTCAGGCTTACGATCTTGGCATCCCCTACAACCCTGAGACCAACGAGTGGAACGGTCTGAAGAACGGTCCCAAGCACACGGGCTTATACGCGCAGCCGGTGACGGGGACGCAGCCGCGGCCGAGCATGACGTGGGAAGGGCGCATCATCGTGCATGGGAACTACACAGTGCCCGCGGACTACTCCCTCGTGATCAAACCGGGAACGGTGGTCGAGTTAAGGCCGGACGCCAATTTGTTCATTGAGGGAACCCTGAGCGCGGTGGGCACCGACGGCGATTCGATCTACTTCAAAGCAGACGGCAGCTCGCCGTATTCGGCGCTGGATTTCTACAACGCGGAAGACGTCACGCTCGATCACTGTGTGATCCATGGCGGGGAGATGATCTCGGCGTCAGGCGGCCAGCTCACCGAAATCAAGCACAGCCGGATCTATGGCATGGAGACCGGAATCCAGGCGCTATTCTGCGCGCGCTCACAACTCCGATGCACGGGCAATTTGATCGAGAATTGCACGTACTACGGGATTCGGGGCAACGCGAGTGCCGGCGTATTCACCGACAACATCATTCGCACTTGCGGCCGTGACGGAATCTTCTGGAGCGGCGACAATTACGACACGGGCGAGGCGCCATTGTTCGTGTCTAACACCATCGAGTACAACGGGACAGTGTCGATCCCATACGCCGGAGGGTACTTCGTCAGTACGAATGCCGAACTGTCATGCAACCGGTTCCGGTATAACCAGCGTTACCAAGTTCTGGCGTACGCCGGTGCGAACTTGGTCATGAACAACAACACGGACGGCTGGGCATGCAACTTCCTGATCCAATCCCAGACAAGTTTGGTCTGTTATGGATGTTCGAATGCCCCGGCGCAGTGGAAACCGCTCATGCGGATCAACGCCTCCTATCCACAACTCAAGTACGGCTCCAATACGTTTCAATTCGATGTCGATGGAACGTACATCTACATTACGGATCCGGCGAAGCCCTGCACAGGTCCGTTCCCTTATCCCACGTGGTGGGACTTTACCGGAAACTACTGGTTCCCAGAGGGCGATCCTACCGGTGCGGGCGACGCGCATTTTTGTCCGATGCCTTGGATGGCGGACTATGCGCCTCTGGGAGTATCATGGGAATGCACTACGCTGCCCTTCGGCCTCCTCGAATCGGGTCCCGAAGCTGCGTTCCAGCAGGCGACTCGGCTCGAAGCCGACAGCAACTACCGCGCAGCAAGCGACCTTTACGAACTCATCATGAACGACTATCCCGAGAGCCCGGAGGCAATTTGGTCCGCGCGCGGCTATCTACGCTCCGGATTGAAGGCAGAGGTGGGTGCCATGTCGCGTCATGGCCTGCTGGAAGAGATCGGGCTTGACACCACAAGTGACAGCCGGACTCGTGAAGCCGCACGACGCGAAGCGATCCATGCCTCGATCGCGGCCGAGCGCTATGTCCAGGCTCGGGAAGAATTGCAGCTGCTTCGTGAGGACTCCTCGACGGCTCGAGACAGCGAATGGGTGGCGTTCACTTCGGCTATGGTGGATTACTTGGACGAAGGAGCCGGCGGAGCTCGTCAGACAGAGCGGATCGGCCAACGCCGTCAACGCCTCGCGCAGTTGGACAGGCGGATTCAAGAGATACTCGGTTTTGAGGCCGAAGATATCTCGCGGGACGAAGGTGGGATAACGGGCCAGGTTCTCGCCACCGCGCATCCCAACCCCTTCAACAACTCCGTCGCTATCGAGCTCACGCTGCCGAATGCCGGACTCGCGAAGGTCGAGATCTACAATCTGCTCGGGCAGAAGGTCACGACGCTGCTTGACAAGCGGTTAGACGCCGGCTTGACCCGCCTGAACTGGAACGCGTCCGCGGCCGCCGCCGGTGTGTATCTCTATCGCATCGAGTTCGCCGGCCGCGTGGAGACCCACAAAGTGATGTTACTGAAATAGGAAATCTCACCGCGCCCCCTCAACAAAAAGGCCGCACCCCACGGGCGCGGCCTTTCTACATCGATCCGCCGGAATCTCACCGGCTCACGAGCTACTCGTCAATTCGCGTCAACCTGCTTGTCCGCGGTCGAAATCGAAGCCATGCTCGCGCAATTCTCGCTGCAGAAGTAAACCTTCTGCCCGTCCATCACACGCGCCGGGGTCGTCCCCGTGACTTCAAACTTCTCGCCGGACATCTTGCAAGCCGCGATCTTGTGCCCGTCCTTGTTTTCCACGATGTTGCCTTCCGCCGTCGCCAGCGAAACCGCCTCGCGGTTGATCTCGGCAGCCATCGTCTTCAAGGTCTCCTGACACTTCACCGCGCACTCGTTGTCCGCGAAATAGTAGCGGGCATTCTCGATCTGCGTGTACGGAGTCTTGTCCGTCACTTCAAACTTTTTGCCCTTGTAAACGGCCATCACGTGGCCGTCCTTGCAGTCATATACGTTGGCGGCGAAATAGCCCTTGTCGCCACACAGCGAAGCCATCTTCGACGAGCATCCCGCCGAACCCGCCCCACCCGGGCAGCACGCCGCGCCCGCCATCTTCGTCTGCTTCGTCTTCTCACCCGAACCGCACGCACCGCCCGCACTCGCGTTCTTCGCGCCCTTGCTCGAACAGCTGCCGCCGCTGGCTCCGGTGCTCGAACAGCCACTGCCGCTGCCGGCTGTCTTTACCCCTGTGCTCGCACAGCTGCTGCCGCTGGCTCCGGGACTTGAGCAGCCACTGCCGCTACCCGCCGTCTTCACCCCTGTGCTTGCACAACTGCCGCCCGCGGTCTGCACCGCAGCCGTCTTCGTCCCGCTCTTGCAGGCACCGCCACAGGCATAGGTCATCGAACCCACTGCCACAATCGCCACTGCGGCCACCGAGGCCAGAATCAGACCCAGCTTCTTCGTCATCCTTGTTCTCCTGAATCCTGTAGGGATAGTTGACCCAATCGCATCGCGTAAATAATATACAAAACATCCAATTTATTCGTTCCCGTCATTCGGTACTTGCTGCACAACTCACTTGCGCCCTTCGAAAATTTTAAGTATAATCTATTATGGACTTATAGCCATTTCGTGCCTTATTCACCCCCTACCGAAGAGGCATGCAGCCTCCTATGCCTTACAACCTTGCCGGGTTTCCGGACCTCACCCTCCGCCAATTGTCAGCCAATGATGTGGACGCTTTCATCGATCTCGGACTGCCGACCTGTGCCTTTATGCACGGCCGACCACCGGACCAGCCCGAGAAGATGCGCAAAGACTTTGCCGCATTTGTTCGCGAGTATGCGTTCGCCCGCCAGAGCGCGATTTATGTGCTCGTTGATGGTTATAACGCGCTGATCGCACAGGTCTGGCTTCATCTCACAACAAACAGATTCAACGGACTGTCGGAGCTCTGGGTGTGGGATCTTACCGTCCACCCCGCCCACCGCGGTCGAGGTTTGGGCAGGGCGATGTTTGAGTTCGCCGTTGAGCAGGCCCGGGCGCGGTCGGCAGCGGAACTATGGCTGCTGGTTTCCAGTAAGAACCACAGCGCCATTGGCCTTTATCACTCGGTCGGCCTGAGTGATCGGGGGCACTTCATGGCTATGTCCGTTGAAAAGCAGCAACATGATGACGTTCGACGAATTCGTATCGGTACTGTCGAAATGCGCCCGCTCCACGGCGGTGATGTCGAAGCGCTCTACGGGCTTTGGACCAGCGGCGGCCTCGGTTACAAACTGACTGGACGGGACACTCCCGAGCGGCTTCAGGCTCATCTGAGCGGGCCGCACATCGGCGGCTGGGGCGCCTTCCGCGCAGACAAGATGGTCGCGGCAACTTTGATCAGCTCCGATGGTCGCAAGGGCTGGATCGAGCGCCTGGCGACCCTGCCCGAGGAGCGCCGCAGCGGCCTCGCGATGGCCCTGGTCACCGCCGCCAAGCAGACGCTGCTCGACGACGGAAATTTGGTGATCGGCGCACTGATCGAACACTCGAATCATCCGAGTCGGAAGCTCTTCGAGGCTGCCGGATTCTTACTCGACGACCATCACTACTACTACTCGTTTCGCGAATATCCCGACGCATAAGCAAAGTCCACACCGCAGGAGGTAATATGGACCGTCTGAGAGCAACTTTGGTCATCGCGCTGCTCGCGCTTTCGCTATCCGCAACCGCAACCGTGCACACGGTGACCGTCAGCAACTTCCAGTTCTCGCCTGCCACCGTGACGATTCAATTAGGCGACACGGTCGTCTGGAACAACACGGGCGGAACGCACAACGTCAACCACACCGGAAACCCGCAGCTGTTTCGCAGCGGTAATGCCGCGCCCGCACCGTGGACCTACCAGTATCCGAATGCGTCGCAGTCCACCCCGCTGCCCGTCGGCTCCTATCCGTACGTTTGTCAGCCGCACGCTCCGGGGATGGCCGGAACGGTCGTTGTCGAGGCGGCCGCCGCCGGCGACGTGCGCGCGGAATTGCCCGCGGCGACTGAACTGTCGCAAAACTTCCCGAATCCCTTTAACGCCAACACCGAAATCGTGTTCTCGCTGCAGCAATCCACGCCGGTGAAACTCGCCGTGTACAACGTCCTCGGCGAAAGCGTGCGCTCGTTGATCGACGGTGAGCTCAGCGCCGGGACGCACCGCCTGAACTTCGATGCGAGCGGCCTGTCCACCGGCATCTACTATTACGCGCTGGCGACCCCGACCACCACCCTCACGCGGAAAATGCTGTTTATGAAGTAGCCGCGGCTGCGGCTCGGATTGTGAACGGGTTGGCCCAGCGGGTCAACCCGTTTTGCTGTCCACCGCCTGAGTACCGTTCCAATTGTGCTGACCCGCCCGCGACAAAACTGGCACTCCCATTGCCTTAACCGGAGCAAAAGATGGAGTGAATGCCTATGCAACCGACCCGCGGAAGACAGCGAGGGTTCTCGCTGATCGAGATGATGATCGTGATGATGATAATCTCGTTGCTCGCGACGATGGCGGTCGCTCGCTTCATGCACATGCGCGACAAATCTCAAGTTGCCGCAGCCGCTTACGACCTCGATCTCGTGCGCAAGCTCCTCGCCTATTATGCCGCCGACTGGTCCACCTATCCGGTCGCCGTGGCCAGCTACGCTGACCTGCAATCCCAACTCATCGACGCCGATGGAAATTCGCTCGGGGAGTTGCCGTACAGCAACACGTTCACGTTTCTGTCCTACGCCCTCGATGCCAATAGCGACTATATCATCCGGGTGCAGGCCAACGATAATGGCTCCTCGATCCTTCGTGCAACGCCGGATGCTATCCTCCGCGAATAGTCCTGCATAGGCATTCTGCGGTAATCGGGCAAGGTGCCCGCCGGTTGGGTGAATTGAACCGCAGTTTCCCCAGCCGTTCGCCCCGCTCCACTGCCACTCTACGAGGAAGGCGAGTCGATGACTCGCCTTCCTCGTATGCTTCGTTCCGGCTGCGACAGCCCCGGCGCAAATTTCCGACAGCGCTCTCCGCCCGCGGATGGCTATGGCTTCACCGGTTCGGCCCAGTGCACCAATCCCAGTTTGAGCGGATTCGATAACAACGGATGGCTGGGAAGGACCCGCACCGTGTAGCCGAAGCGACCGCTCTCGCCCACGGAAACCCGTCCCGCATACTTGCCCCCGCTCTTCGGTTCGAGCGCCACACAGCCGAGCAACTGCAAGCTGCCATCAGGGCGAATCGGACCGTAGTACGCCTGGACTTCCACGTCCTCCGGCGACAATCCCCCCAGCTCGATGTCGGCCTGCACATCGACCGTGAATCCGACCTTGCCATTCGCGGTCGGCTGAAACGCCACCCGACTCACGCGGACGGCGGACCAGTGCCGCTGCAGCTCCGCCCGCCATTTGGCAAAGGCAGTCAGGCTTTCCCGACCATCCTGAGCCAACTTGTGCGCGCGGTCCAGCGCCGGGATATAGAAGTCCTCCGCATACTCTTTGATCATCCGGCTCGTGTTGAAACGCGGTACCAGATCGATGATGCTATGCTTGACCTTGCTGATCCACTGCGCGGGCAGCGCGCGATCGTCCCGCGTGTAGAACAACGGCACGACGGACTGCTCAATGGTCTCGAACAGGCTCTGCGCGTCGCGATCATCCTGCAGTTTCTCGTCGCTGACCGTCTTGCCGCGTCCGATGGCCCAGCCGACTTTCGGATCATAGCCCTCATCCCACCAGCCGTCGAGGATGCTCAGATTGAGTCCGCCGTTCGCCAGCACTTTCATCCCGCTCGTCCCGCTCGCCTCCAGCGGGCGGCGCGGCGTATTCAGCCAGATGTCCACGCCCTGCACCAGCATCCGCGCCACGCCCATGTCGTAGTTCTCGAGGAATATCAGACGGTGTTCGACCTTCTCCGCGCGAGCGAAATAGATCAAGTCGCGGATCAGCGCTTTGCCCGCTTCATCCTGCGGATGGGCCTTGCCCGCGAACACGAACTGCACCGGGCGCGCGGCGTCACGCAGCAACGCCAGCAAGCGATCGGGATAGCGCAACAGCAGCGTGGCCCGCTTGTACGTGGCGAATCGCCGGGCGAAGCCGATGGTCAGCGCATGCGGATCCAACAAGTCGTTCAGCTCCGATTCGCGCGGCTCAACCGGACTCGTGCGAGCGCGGTATTCCGCGACCCGCCGCCGGCAATAGTCCACCAGTCGCGCGCGATTCTGCTCCCGCACCCGCCACAGATCCGCATCCGGAATCTCCGGCACCTTCTCCCACGCCTGCTTGTGGTCCGGAGACTGCTTCCATTCGGGTCCCAGCACCTTGTCGAACAATTGACTCATCTCCGCCGACACCCACGTCCGAACGTGAATGCCATTGGTCACGTAGTCAATCGGAATCTCATCATACGGCAGATTCGGCCAACTCTCTTCCCATAACCGGCGAGACACGTCCGCGTGCAGCCGACTGACCGCGTTCGTATAGTCGGCCGTCCGCAATGCGAGAATCGCCATATTGAAGAGCTGTCCGGTCTGGCCCGGGAGCTTGCTGCCCAGGGCCTGCAATTCCTCGCGCTTCATGCCCAACGCCGGCAGCGAGCTGCTGAAGTACTTGTCCATCAAGTCGGGGGGAAACTGATCGATCCCCGCCGGGACCGGGGTGTGCGTCGTGAACACCGTCCCGGCGCTGATGAGCTGCGTGGCTTCCACGGTCGCCAATCCCTGCTCTTTGCGGGCGCGGATGATCCGGGCAAGCTGAATGAACGCGGAGTGTCCCTCGTTCATGTGGCAGACCGTCGTCGGAATGCCGAGCGCGGAGACCAGCGCCACGCCACCAAACCCCAGCACCAGCTCCTGTTGAATCCGCGTCTCCTTGTCGCCACCATACAGCGTGTGCGTGATGCGACGATCCGCCGCGTCATTTTCCGCAACATCGGTGTCCAGCAAGTACAACGGCACCCGACCCACCTGCACCTTCCACCCCTGTATCCACACCGTACGCCCGGGAAACTGCACCGACACGCGAACGCGATTGCCCTGCTCATCCGTTAACGGCAAAAGCGGCAATCGGTCAAAGTCGTTTTCGGGATAAAGTTCCGTCTGATAACCGTCACCCGTCAGCTGCTGCTGGAAATAGCCCTGCCGGTATGCCAAACCCACGCCGACCAACGGCAAACCGAGATCCGAAGACGATTTCAAGTGGTCGCCGGACAACACGCCCAGACCCCCGCTGTACACCGGCAAACATTCAGAGATGCCGTATTCCATCGAGAAATAGACGATCTCCCGCTGACGACAGATCGGACAGATCTTCTCGAACCAGGTCGGATCGTTCATGTAGCGCTCCAGCGTCCCCAGACAGCGATGATACTCGCCGAGGAAACCCGGATCGCGCGCCGCTTCGTTCAACCCCACCTGAGAGATCTCCTGCAGCATGCGCGCCGGATTGTGACCGACATGCTCCCACAGACCGGAGTCGAGGGCGCGAAACAGCGCGCCGTACTCCGGATTCCACGTCCAAACGAAATTGTAGGCCAGCGTCCGCAATCCGGAAATCGCGTCCGGCAGCGTCGGAATCACGTCAAATGTCGCCAGCGGCTTAACCTTCATCTCGACTCTCTTCTGCTGATTTACCCACCTGTCGAAGCCCGTTGCTGCAACTCCCATGCCCCGGGCCGCACCAAGCACCTGCACCGTACTTCGGCATGCGAAAGGGCCTCAAATGAGACCCTTTCTGCCGACCGAAATCGGAATCGTCCAGCAATTATTTCATCAACAGCATCTTCTGGATGCCGGAGAATTCGCCCGCCTGAATCCGACAATAGTAGATACCCGTGCCCGTCGCCGCCCCATTGAACTCAACCTGGTGGACGCCCGCCGGCTGCAGGCCGTCAAGCAACGTCGCTACCTGCATGCCCAGCACGTTGAAGACCTCGATCCGAACGTCCACACTCCGCGGCAATCCGTATTCGATCGTCGTCGATGGATTGAACGGATTCGGATAGTTTTGCGCAAGGTAGAAACGGTCCGGAATCAAGCTCGCCACGTCCGCCGCCGCCAAATCGACGGTCACGCGATAGTGGTTCGAGGTATCCGCGTCGCCGCCGTCATACCGCGCGAGAATCCAGAAGTTGTACGCACGGCTCTGGGTCACCGGATATACGAAGAACGTATCCTGAGTTGTTCCCTGCAAGCCGCGGCCGCCCAGCCAGATCTCGTAGCCGAGGAAGCCGTCCAGCGCACCGCGTCCGCGACCATTCGCGGCACCATCTGCCAGTGACAAGGCCGGATCCCAATTCAGCCGAATCTCGGGAACCGCCCAGTCATACTCGCCCACCAGGTTGCGCGCCGGATCCATCCGCCACAGCTCAAAGTCCACCGTGGTCGTGTCATCCGCATTGACCACGACGTTCGAGTTACTCCCCAGTTCGTAGTCCGGATAGGAAACCGTCATCGTGTACGAGCGCGCCACGACGCCGGTGAAGAAATACGTGCCGTCCGCCGCCGGGGTGATCGTGTAAGGTCCCAGCACAACCGGCACTTGTGTGTAATCGGGAGCCGGGTGCATCGTCAACCGGCCCCGGATCGCCCCGTGGCCCGTCACGGCGCCGGTCGTGAAGCGCAGCGCGTACGAGTCGCTCAAGCCAAAGACGGTGGCATCGTACGTGCCGGCATAGACAATCTGCAAGCCGGTCGTACCGTCGCCGTTCTCGCAGCCGATCGTCCCATCCGCATCCGTGGAGGAGTTGTCCTCGTAGTCCACGTGCTGGAACATCAGCTCAAACTCGTTGTCGCCTGTCAACGTCGGCCGCTCCGCCTGACTGTAGATAATGAGCTGTGCTGTGGTGCGGTTGGTCGTCGGCGAGAAGTGAGCAACGTCGTGATACTCCACGATAAATCGGTCATTCGCCGCGTCGTGATAGGTCGAGATATCGCCCGCACCATCCGCACGGTTGCTCTGCGCCGGACCCGGGTTATTGTCGTCCCACATCACAGCAATCATGGTATTGGGATCGGCTGCCGTGGGAATCGGCTGGTTGGAATAGGCCGTGCCGTTGGCGCCCGTGCCGATGCCGACCCAGCCGTCCGCGCCAATGCGCAGATTCGTCGATTCGACGCCATAGTAGCGCACCGGGAACGGACACGTTAGGTTCACGACCCAATCGTTGCTCGCCGTGCCGCTCGGCACCAGGGTGCCGGCTCCCCCTGCGTTTGGACTGATCTCCGTCCAGTCATAAACCGCGGGCAGGCCGGGATCATTGGCCTCGTACGCATAATATCCGTAATCGTCGGGTCCGGTGGGATTGTACCGCGCGTCTTCGATCTCAAAGTTCGCGGTCACATTCCCGTTCTCCGGCACTGTAACGGTGGTCGAGGCCTGGTCGCTGCCGGCCGCACAGCGCAGCTCGTAAGAGTTCCCGCCCGGCAATATCAACTCGTAGGTGCCATCCGCGCCGGTCGTCGCCGGAGGGATTGTGGCATTCGGAAAGAACGCGGTAAGCGTGGCGCCCAAAAGCGGAGTTCCGAACTGGTTGGTGACGGTGCCGTGAACCGTGCCGGTCTGCGCGGTGGACAATGTAAAGTTCTGCGTGACCGTGCCGTTGGTCACCACCACCTGCGTCTGGGCAGGGAGGTAGCCGTACGCACGTGCGGCCACCGTGTAAGTCGTGTTGCCGGGGACGCTCAGCGTGTAGTTCCCGTTCGCGTCCGTCAGCTGCCGCTGCGCACCACCGGAGATCGATACCTCGCCCGGAATTCCCGTGTTGCCGTTATCGCGAATCTGTCCCGAAATTGCCGCCCACGTATCGACCAACGTGACGTTCGCGCAGACGCCAAACGTCTGGGAACTCCCGCTGTTGATCGTGCCCGTCACGCGCAGGGTCCACGTTCCGGCCGGCGGATTCGCCACACTCGCGCGCTCGCAAACGTTGATGCTGTCGTCGCCGCGACCCGCCGGACTGCCGGGATTCTGCGGCAACAGCGTGTAGGGCAGATGAATCGTCCCATCCGGAGCGACCAAGCGCAAATCGAGATCGTTCACGAGTGTCGGCGTCACATTCCCCGCTGCCGGGACATCGCTCCACGCGATCGAGACATCCAGCACCGCCGTACCCGCGGCAACCGCAAACGGCCGATTCAATTCTTCCCCAACGTCCAGCGAGCCTTCATAAACGCCGCCAAGATTAAGATTCTGGACGGACTTCAGCGCGTTCACCAAACCAAAACCGGTCTGGTAATCCGGTCCGGCGGCACCGATGTCCGTGGTCGAATTGATCAGAATCGCCTTCATCGTTTCGGGCAACGGATCGGGTGCGCCGGGAAATAACAGGTGCCAGCGCTCAAGTATCAAGCAGGCCGTGCCCGATGTCGCGGGTGTCGCCATCGACGTTCCGCTCATATCCTGATAGCCGTAGCCCGGTCCGGGCGCGCACGAGGTCAGATTGACGCCCGTCGCGCTGACTTCCGGCTTGATCCGCCCGTCGTCGGTCGGACCCCAGGACGAAAACGAAGCCGTCGCGTCAGTCGAGGTCGTCGCGCCGCACGTGATGATGTTCTTCGCACCCGCCGGGACCGACATACAGCGATAGCTCGCCAAACCGCAGCCGGCATCGTTCCGCTCATTGCCCGCCGCGAAGAACATGATCAGCGGTTCGCCAAGCACGTCGCGCGTCATTTGATCCAGCAGCCGCGACGTCGTCTCGTAGTCGCCCATCCAATCGCAGTTGTACCCGTTGGGACTGATGTTCGCCCCAATCGAATTGGTCGTCAATTCGACCCCGAACTGCCGCCGCGCCTGCGTGTAATCCGGCTCGAAATCGTTGGGACTCTCGTACAGGCAATAGGGGATGCACACGTCGTACTGCCCGCTGATGATCCGCGCCCCCGGCGCCATGCCGCGATACGTCCCGTCGCTCTGCGTCCCGTCGCCGCCCACCGTCCCGGCCACGTGCGTCGGGTGATCCGCGATCGCCGCGATTTCATTCCACGTCACGCGCTCGCCGAAATCCGGATGCGTGCTGTCCACCATCCCGCCGTCATAGACCAGAATCGTCACGCTCGCGCCACTCAGATTATACGGGTCGCTCTGCACTTCGTTCACATGCAAGCGCGTCCGCGCCACATCGTTGACCATCTCCGGTGGCGGCGGACATTCGTCGATGAACGCGACGAAATCCATGCTCGCCAGTTCGTTCACGTTCCGCGGGTCGCCGGCGACCAACAGCGAATGAGCCGCGACAAAACGATGGCCAGGCTCCCAGCCCGTCAGCTTCAATGCGGACACGGCTTCATCAAGTGTGACGTCCGAATGCACTTCGACCGCGAAAATGCGCTCACTGCTCGAAAACTCGCTCCACGGACCAAACTCGCCGCGCGTCACGCGCGGATGCAGTTTGTAGTCCGCCCACAGCGGCGTCACGCTCCGCACGCCCAGTCCGGGCAGCAGCGACACGTCGAGTGTCGGCGGAATGCTCGCCGCATACGCCCGGTCCGGGAAGTAAGAGAGCAGCTCGATACCGTCGGCTTTCAAACGCTCGCGATCCCCGGCCTGCAGATAGTCCTCCAGTTGCAGCAACACGTGAACGCGCGTCCCCGTGGTCTGCATGTAAGCGGATTGTGGAATCTCGTACGCCCCGGCGTCAGGCGTAACCACGCCGCTCTTGAACTGTATCGCGTACGGCTCCGCCCACGCGACGCCCACAGAAACGAAGCTCGCAAGCAGCGCCCAGCAAGCCATTTCAAAAAGACTTCGTAGCTGTTTCATGGCAATCCCCTCTCAGGAAGTGAAACCTCGATCAATCGTCAATACTGTTTCGCGGCGGCCATTCCATCCCAATGAACACCGCCCCGTCCTCAATCTTCACCGGATAAGTGGCGACGCTGCCGGATTCCACCGTCGAGCACGCCCCCGTCGTCACGTCGTATCGCCACCCGTGCATGAAGCACTCCACCGTCTTCCCCGTTACCCGGCCTGCGGCCAGATTCGCCTTCATGTGCCGACAGGACCCGTCGATCGCGTGGTACTCGCCACTCACGTTGAACACCGCGTAGAGTCGCGCCAGCAATCGAATCGACCGCGCTTGCCCCGGCTTCAAATCCTCGACCTTGCACACCTTGAACCACCGCAGGCCACGCTCCCCCCCGTTCACGGGGGGGCCGGGGGGGGTCATCTTCCAACCTTCATGGCAACGGCCACGCCATCGCGTAGCGGCAAGATCGTCGTCTGTGCATCCGGCGTGGAATACAGCAGCCTCGTCAATTCGCGGATGGCCAGCGTCGTCGGCTTCTGACTGTCCGTCATCACCTCGCCGTGCCAGAGCATATTGTCGGCGATGAACAGTCCGCCGGGCCGGACCTTGGGCCACGCGGCGCGGAAGCCGGCGGGGTAGCCCTCCTTATCGATGTCCATCAGGATGATGTCGAACGGCCCGGGGTATTCCCCCAAAATCGTGACCGCATCGCCCACCCGAAATTCGATCTTCGATTCCACGCCGGCCTTGACGAAGTAGTCGCGCGCGACGCGCTCGTTACCCGCTTCACCGTCGGTGCAGATCACTCTGCCATCAGGCGGCACCGCGCGCGCAAAATGTACCGCCGAAAACCCAAATCCGGACCCCATCTCAAAGACGGTCTTCGCGCCGATCGCCCGCGCCAGCATCCCGAGTAACGGCCCCACCAATGGACCGATGTACGGAAAGCCCGCTTCCACGGCGTGGGTCTCCATCGCCGCCAGCACCGCATCGCGTGCCGGCAGGACTCCCGTCAAATAGCGATCCACCTGCTCGCTAAACGAATACATGAAATCGTCAGCCAATCAGCACTCCCGGCTTAAGCGGCCCGACTCCGCCAGATGATCCACAATCACCCGGCCATGGTGCCGCGAGTTCTCAACAAAAACTCTCGACGGATCAGCGCCCGCGCTGAGTACACCCGCCACATATAATCCCGGCACGCCGCTTTCCAGCGACGCACTGTCGAGCACCGGCGCCCGCTGCTCACCTTCCGTCCGAATTCCACACTGTTCGAGCAGCCGGTAATCCGGATGATAGCCCGTCAGCGCCAGCACAAAATCATTCGCGATCCAGCGCTCACCGTCCGGCATGTGCAGCAACACCCGGTCCGGTTCAATTCGCGTGATCGTCGTATCCCACGAATGCGCAATCGCGCGCTCGGCCAGCCGGTTCTTCAGGTCGGGGAGAATCCAGTACTTGATGGAACTCTCGCGCAGCGATTCACCCCGGTGCACCAGCGTGACCCGCGCGCCCGCCCGCCACAGTTCGAGCGCCGCCTCGGCAGCCGAATTCTTGCCGCCCACGACCAGCACATCGGTTCCAATATACGGCTGCGGACCGGAATAGTAATGCGAGACCTTGTCCAGTTCCTCGCCGGGAACATCCAGCAAGTTCGCGTGATCGTAGGTCCCGGTCGCTATGACGACCGCACGACTTCGCAACTCCCGCCGCTCTGTCTGAACGAAGAACTGCTCGCCGGCGTGCGTCAATTTCAAGACGCGCTCATGCGTGGCGATCGGCAAGTTCGCCGCGACCGCAATCCGCGTGAAGTAGTTCAGGACCTCGAAGCTGCGCGGCTTGTCCCCCTGAATCACCAGCGGAATCCCCGGAAACTCCAGTAAGTCCGCCGTGGAAAAGAACCGCATGTGTTGTGGAAAGCGGTAGATCGTATTGCAGATCGCCCCCTGCTCCACCAGCAGCGCTTTCAGCCCGCGCCGCTGTGCCTCCAGCCCCACCGCAATCCCCGCCGGCCCCGCCCCCACTATGATCAAATCCAGTAGCTCGGGAGTCCCCGCCGAGGCAGGCGTCTTCGCATGCCCGGAATCGGAGAGTGAACTCCGATCTGCTTCATCATTCATACTTCATGTTTCATACTTCTCTTCACTCCCCCATCACCTTGATAATCACCCGCTTATTGCGCTGACCGTCAAACTCCGCATAATAGATCTGCTGCCACGGACCAAAATCCAGTCGCCCATTCGTAACGGGCACGATGACCTGATGATGCAGGATCAAATTCTTCAGATGCGCCTGACCGTTATCCTCGCCCGTGCGGTGATGCCGGTAGTTCTGATCCGGAGCCAATCCGCGCAACCACTCCTTAATATCCTCGATCAGCCCGTCCTCCGCATCGTTCACATACACCGCCGCCGTGATGTGCATCGCCGACACCAGCACCATTCCGTCCTTAATCCCTGACTTCGTGACCGCCGACTCCACGTCGCGAGAAATATTCACGAACTCCTCGCGCTGCTTCGTCTTGAACGTAAGGTATTCGGTATGGAATTTCATCTACTTTCCGCCGAGCAGGGACTATTTTGACCGTCGCCGAGCAGGGATTCCTTCCCTGCCGGAATGTGTGATTCGCTACGACACTATGCGCTGGCGTCCTCGCGCTTCCGCCGTGCAGGGACTGTGTTCTTGAGCGTCGCCGAGCAGGGATTCCTTCCCTGCCGGAATGTGTGATTCACTGCGACAGTATAGTAACGGTCACAATGCCTGACTTCCCCCCGTAATACTCCGGCGCACTTGACCATTCGTATTCCTCCGGCCGCTCCACAAGCCCCGCGCGCACCGGGTTGGCCAGCATATACCGCAATTTCGTTTTCGCCGCCTCTACTCCCGGGACCGGCACATCATCGAAATTGTCCCGCCACAACGGCGTGTCCGGATAACGGGCTGGCTTGCATTTCAGAGATGTGGCTCGCTTGAAACCGCCGATTGCATCGGAAACATGCGAGCCGTCGTTAGGTTGTACCAAGACGGCGTGTAAGTGGTCAGGCATCAACACATAGCCGCAGCACACAAGCTCGAACTTATTTCGAAAGACCTCAAATGATTCAAGTATCTTCTTGCATTCGCTCGATTCTACGAATACAGAACCGCGAACTTCGGTAACCGTCGTAATGAAGTGAATGCTTCCGGCGAAGCCGAGTTGACTGTGGCGTCTTCGCATTCAATTTGCTCAGGGTTCACCAATTCCGGCAGGGAAGGAATCCCTGCTCGGCGACGAAGGCAAGTTGCAATTCCGGCAGGGAAGGAATCCCTGCTCGGCGAAGAGGAACAAATTGAATCCCTGCTCGGCGAGGAATCCAGAAGGAACCCCTGCTCGGCGAACTCGCTACTTCCCCGCAAACACCCGGAACAGCCGCCGAATCGGATCGTAGAACTCATCCGCCACGCGTTCCTTCAACGGAATGATCGCGTTGTCCGTGATGTGAATCTCCTCGGGACACACTTCCGTGCAGCACTTCGTAATGTTGCAGAAGCCCACGCCGGCCGCCTCCTTCACCAACTTCAAGCGGTCCGCCGCGTCCAGCGGGTGCATCTCGAGCATCGCCAGCCGCACCATGAACCGCGGCCCGAAAAACTCGTCGTGCTTATCGTGATTCCGCAATACGTGGCACGTATTCTGACACAGGTAGCACTCGATGCACTTGCGAAACTCCTGCACGCGATCCGCTTCATACTGGTACATGCGCCACGTGCCATCCGGATTCTTCGGCTTCGGCGTGAACGCGGGGATCCGCTTGTTGACTTCGTAATTCCACGACACGTCCGTCACCAGATCGCGGATCATCGGGAATGTGCGGATCGGTTCCACCGTAATCGGCCGGTCCTGCGGCAGTGAATCCATCCGCGTCATGCACATCAGCGACGGCTTGCCGTTGATCTCCGCCGAACACGAACCACACTTCCCCGCCTTGCAATTCCAGCGACAGGCCAGGTCCGGTGAATGCTCCGCCTGAATCTTATGCACCACATCGAGGACCACCATGCCTTCGTCAATCTCGAGCGAATAGTCTCGCAGTGACCCGCCACTCTTGTCGCCGCGATAAACCTTCATCTGCACGATGTTACCCATGCTCAGGCCTCCTCCACCAGTTGCTTCAGCTCATCGGGAATCGGCGGTCGAACCACCCGCTCCAGCTTCATGACTCCGTTTTCATTCTTGACCACCTGATTCACCTTGGCCCATTCCTTATCGTAATCAGGAAAGTCGGATCGCGTGTGCCCGCCGCGACTCTCGCAACGCTCCAACGCCGCCAACGTCAACGCCCGCGAACACGTCAGCATACTGCGCAGGTCCATGGCCAAATGCCAGCCCGGATTGTACGCCCGCGAACCGGTCACCGAGAGCTGCTTCACGCGCGGCTCAAACTTGTCAAGCTCCGCCAACGCATGCCGCAGATCCGCGTCCGTACGAATGATCCCGACATACGTCTGCATCATTTCCTGAAGCTCGCGGTGCACCGCATACGGATTCTCGCCGCCTTTCCGTTCAAAACAAGCAAGGTTCTCCGCCAGCGCGCGATCGACCGCGGAAGCGTCGGCCTTGACCGCCGAGGCCTGCTTAACATAGTCCGCCGCGCCCGCGCCCGCCCGGCGGCCAAACACCAGCAAATCGGAAAGCGAATTCCCCCCCAGCCGATTCGCACCGTGCAGACCGGCCGCGACCTCACCGGCGGCAAACAAACCCTTCACCGAACTCATCTCGGTCTCACCGTCCACGCGCACACCGCCCATCGCATAGTGACACGTCGGTCCGACTTCCATCGGCTCCTTCGTAATATCCACATTCGCCAACTTCTTGAACTGATGATACATCGACGGCAGTTTGCGCTTGATCTCGTCCGCCGTCCGGCGCGTCGCAATATCCAAAAACACGCCGCCGTGCGGGCTGCCGCGACCCGCGCGAACTTCGGAATTGATCGCCCGCGCCACCACGTCCCGCGTCAATAGCTCCGGCGGACGCCGCACCGTCGCCTGCTTCCCGGCGATCACTTCCTGCACCCACTGATTCGCTTCCTGCTCCGTAGAAGCCACGTCATTCTTGAAGGCCTCAGGAATGTAGCTGAACATGAAACGCTCGCCGGTACTGTTCCGCAACACTCCGCCCTCGCCCCGCACGCCCTCGGTAATCAGCGTCCCCCGCACCGAGAGCGGCCAGACCATGCCCGTCGGATGAAACTGCAAGAACTCCATGTCCATCAAGTCCGCGCCGACGCTCCACGCCAACGCCTGGCCGTCACCTGAATATTCCCACGAATTCGACGTGATCTTGAACGACTTGCCGATGCCCCCGGTCGCCAGAATCACGGCCTTCGCATTAAACAGCTGAAACGAACCGTCTTCGCGTCGATAGGTCAGCGCGCCGCCAATCGTATCGCCCGTCTTGAACAAGTGCGTGACCGTCGTCTCCATGAAGACGTCCACCGGCATATGAATCAGCTTGTCCTGCAGCGTGCGGATGATCTCCAGCCCCGTCCGGTCGCCCACGTGCGCCAGTCGCGGATAGGTGTGACCCCCGAAATTCCGCTGCATGATCAGACCGTCTGTCGTGCGATCAAACACCGCGCCCCACTCTTCCAATTCCCAAATGCGATCCGGGGCTTCCTGCGCATGCAGCTGCGCCATCCGCCACTGATTCAACAGCTTCCCACCCTTCATCGTGTCGCGAAAGTGCGTCTGCCACGAGTCACGCGGGTCGGCATTGCGCATCGCCGCCGCCGCACCGCCCTCGGCCATTACCGTATGTGCCTTGCCCAGCAGCGACTTCATCACGATCGCCGTCTTCGCGCCCAGCGCCGCCGCTTCAATCGCCGCCCGCAACCCGGCACCGCCCGCGCCGATCACGAGCACGTCAAACTGATGTGGTGTGTAGTCTGCCATCAGAAGAACCTCACATCTGTCCAGCAGCCCATCGCGCACATCCGTACGTAGAGATCGGCAAACCCGACGGTAAACAGACTGCACCAGAAGAATACATTGTGATAAATGTTGAGCGCGCTCACCTGCTTCCACGTCGCGTGACGCGTCAAGCCGCTCGCCGCGCACGAAAAACAGTCCAGCTTCCCCCCCACCATGTGCCGCAGCGAATGGCAACTGAACACGTACAGCGTCAAGAACACCGTGTCCGCCGTGATCACGAGCGACCCCAGCGCCATCCCGAAATGCTCGTCAAACACGAACGCATGAAACAGGTGCAGCCAATGAAACACCACGAGAATCAGCACCAGATAAAGAAAATAGCGATGCAGATTGTTCAGAATCCACGGCAGTGCGGTCTCCCCCTTATAGGCCAGCTTCCCCTCGCCCACCGCGCACGCCGTCGGGTTCAGCGTGATCGACCGATAGTAGGCTTTCCGACCATAATAACAGGTCAACCGGAACCCTGCCGGCAACCACACAATTAACAAGGCCGGGGACCAGGTAAACCACGGAATCCACTGCGTCAGGTCCGGAGAGTAAAACGGCGACAGGTACGGCCCGAATCGAGAATACTCAACCGGTTGAAATGCCGCCCACGTCGCGTAAATTACGAACGCCACAAATGCCGCCGCCATCAGCGCCGGACTCAACCACCAGGTGTCGAGTCGGCGAGTGGCTCCAAAGCGGTCAACACCCGCTAATTGAGAGTAACCCATGTGCTGTCTTCACGGAAATGAATAGAGGAAGGAATTCGTCCGACTACGCCAGCAGCAACATCGACTTTGCCGCCTTCGTAAACTGGTCGCAGAGTTGTTGTGAGGGGACGGCAAACACGATCCGCTTGGGCACGCGCGCCCCCTTCAAACTCTTGAATGCAAGCCCAAGAGCATAATTCATCACCACCTGCGCCGGAGTCGTTTTCGGCGCCATTTCGCATACCGGGATTCCCACCGACTGGATCGAATTCGAGCGACACGTGGACATCACGGTCCGTAACGCCGTCTCAAAGTTATCTTGGGTCACGGACTCCGCCAGGCTCATCGTCACCGCGTGCAAGATGAGCTTACTCGGCAGCGCGCCCGCCGAGGTCTTCACGACCCGCCCGACGACCGTCGGGGTCAGCGCGCTCAGCTCGCGCCGAACGTCCAGACCCGCCGCCGCCACGATCAGCTGACCGACCCCGGCCGACGGAACCATCTCCGCGTTCACCGGACTCACGATCGCCTCGGTCGCCAAATCGGTCGCCGGGCCAATGTGAATCGTCAATTCGCCGTAGCCCACGTTCATGGATGTCGCGTTAGCATTCCCGAACCCAATGATCAAGCAGGACCTATCTGGAACCAGCGTTAGCGGCCCGATTCGGCGAGGCAAGGCGGCTTTAGCCCCTTGACAGATCGACAGGAACAACGGGCTGAACCCACGTTGCCGGATTCAACAGCCATTCTCTGCGGGGTTGTTGAACTACCGAGTTCCCAGCAACTCCGCCAGGCTCGACTTGAGCCGCTGCCACGTTTCCGGCAAACTCTCGGACATGACTTTGGTCGTCGCCACCGCCGACATGAAATTCGTGTCGCCGTTCCAGCGCGGGACAATATGATAGTGCAAGTGATCCACGATGCCCGCGCCCGCCGCCCGGCCGATGTTCATGCCGATGTTGTACCCATGCGGACCGTAAACCCGGCCCAGCGCCCTCTGTCCCAGCGTCATCAGTTCCATCAATTCCAGATGCTCGGCCGGACCCAGTGAACTGAACTCCGCCGTATGCCGCAACGGAACCACCATCAAATGCCCGCTGTTGTACGGAAACAGGTTCATCACAACGAGCGCGTGCTGACCGCGATGTAAGATGAGATTCTCCGCATCCCGCCGCTCCCCGATCATCCGGCAAAAGATACACTCGCTGGCGTCGGGCTGCTTCACCGTGGACAGAATATACTCCATCCGCCACGGCGCCCAAAGACGATCCACACGCAGTTACTCCTCTTCCTTTTCCTCGACGTACTCCGCCACCAGCTTCTGCTGAATCTCCGGCGGCACCTCTTCATAGTGATCGAATTGCTGCGTCGCCATCCCCCGCCCCTGTGTCATCGAGCGCAGCGCCGTCGAATACCGGTACAGCTCCTTCTGCGGCACGCGGGCCCGGATCACCTGATAGCGGCCCTCGCCCTCCATGCCTTGAATCTTGCCACGACGACTCGACAAGTCGCCCATCACATCGCCCATGAACTCTTCCGGAACCTTCACCGTCAGTTCAAAGATCGGCTCCAGCAAAATCGGCTTGCACTTCTTGAAGGCTTCACGGAACCCGAGCCTGCCCGCGATCTTGAACGCCATCTCCGACGAGTCCACGTCGTGGTACTTGCCGTCGAAGGCCGTCACCCGCACGTCAACCACCGGGTAACCCGCGATGACGCCGCGCCCGATCGTATCCTGAATCCCCTTGTCAACCGCCGGAACAAATTTGCCGGGAATCGCGCCGCCCACAATCGCGTCCACGAACTCGTAACCCTGCCCGCGCGGCTTGGGCTCCAGCTTCAAGAAAACCACTCCGAACTGGCCGCGACCGCCCGACTGCTTCTTGTGCTTCCCTTCCGCGTCCGCGCTGCCGCGAATCGTCTCACGATACGGCACGCGGGGCTCAATCAGCTCGGCGTCCACATGATACCGCTCGTGCAGCCGGGCCAGGATATTCAGCAAATGCAAGTCGCCCTGCCCCCGCAACACCATCTGACCCAACTCCGCATCCTGAACCAAAGTGAAACTCGGGTCTTCGGCGTGCAGCAGATTCAGACCGCTGGCAATCTTGTCCTCGTCCCCCTTGGTCTTCGGAACAATCGCGTTTTCGAGCACCGGCGACGGAAAGGCGATCGCCGGGTATTGCACGTTGCGATTCTTGTCGCACAGCGTGTCGCCCGTCCGCGTCGCCTTCAACTTCACCATCGCACCCAAATCGCCCGCGATGAACTTCTCCGCCGGAATCCGGTTCTTGCCGCATATGTAAAAGATCTGGCCGATCTTCTCGCCCTTGCCCGTATTCGGATTCTGCAGCTCCGCTCCCGGCTGCGTCTGACCGGAGAACATGCGGATGAACGACAATTCGCCGACATGCGCCTCCGCCGTGGTCTTGAACACCAGCCCGGACATCGGATCCTCAGTACTCGAACGAATCTCGATCTCCTTGTCGCCCGCCTGCGCCTTAACACCGCCCCGGTTCAACGGCGAGGGCCCGTGAGACACCAGGAAATCCAGCAATCGCGAAGTCCCGATGTTCGCCGACCCCGCGCCGCACAGCACCGGGAACAGCGTACCGCGCGCGAACCCCAGCCGGATCCCCTTGTCCAGGTCGTCGTCCGAAAGCGTGCCATGCTCGAAAAACTTGTTCAGCAACTCGTCGTCGGATTCCGCCGCCTGCTCAATCAACTGCGCTCGCAGCTCCTCGGCTTTCTCCTTGGCCGGACCGCTCAAATCGGTGACCGAGACCTTGCCCGAACCGTCCGTCGCATACGTGCATTGCTTCATCGTCAGCGCGCTGCCGATCGTCGTGAATCCCAACCCGGCATTCACCGGGAAGTCAATCACTTGTACGTGTGTCCCGAACTCCTCGCGCAAGCCGTCGATCGTCCCCTCCCACTTCACATGCTCGCGATCAAGCTTCGTTACGAAAAAGAGGCGCGGAAGCCCCAGCTCCTGCGCCAACTCGAAGACCCGCGAATGCCCTATGTCGTGGCCCGTCGAGCCATCCACGGCAAGTAAGGCAATATCCACCGCGCGCAACGCCGACACTACTTCTCCGATAAAATCAGAAAAGCCCGGCGTGTCCAATACATTAATGATGTGGTCCTTGTACCCCCCGCGCAGCAACGTCGATGCGATCGAAATCTGCCGCTCCTGTTCCTGCTTCGAGTAATCCGAAAGCGTGGACCCGTCGTCAATCTTCCCCAGTCGGGTGGTCACGCCCATCGCGAACATCATCGCTTCGGAAAGCATCGTTTTACCCGAATGCCCGTGCCCAAATAACCCTACGTTGCGCAGTTTGTCGGTCGTCGTTACCGCCACAAATCTTCCTCCTTACCCTGCATGTGTTTGCTGCCCGGCCCAAGACAGGCCCGCCATGTACCGAATCTGTTTAAGATAATGTTTCCGGTGGAAGAGTCAAGGCGTTTTTCCCCGTCCTCGGCGGCCAAGGAGCTGCCGAACCGTGAAAAGTTCGGAAATCCGGTGGTCCCGGGCGTTCCGGTCGGAACGTCCCAGCGGACCCAATAGCCGAACAAACCATACCCGCGCCAGAAGCAGCCACCGCGTCTGCCATTTCCACAGCCGATGTGGCAGGCCCGGCCGATGCTTGGACCAGAGCCGATCCATCCCCATCAGCCGCCACGTCAGCACCGGGTCTCCGGCGAGACGGTTGGATCGATAACCGGATGCCTGCGCGTCAAAGTGAATGACCTGCGCCGCCGGCACACACCAGACTTCCCATCCAGCCCGAAGGAGCCGGGTGCACAGGTCGATCTCCTCGTGATACAAGAAGAACCCCTCATCGAAACCCGCCGCTTCGCGCAACGCGACTGCGCGCATGATCAACGCCGCCCCGCTCACGGATTCCGCGCGCTGTGGGGGCGGAATCACACCGGCCCGGCGCTGCAACATGCCCGCGGGGCCAATTCGGATCGCCTTCAGCAGCGACTTTAGCTCCGGCAAGAGGTTCCAGAACTCACGAAAGAGGGACGGAAAGCGAAACGTCGAAGCCAGCTCTTGACCCCTGACTGTGGTGAGCCCCGCTCCCGCAATTGCCGCTCGCGGATGATCGGCCATAAATGAAAGCAGCCGCCGCAACGTTTCGCGTGGAACTATGCAGTCTGGGTTCACCGCGAATACCAGCGGTGCACAAGCTACCGCCAAACCCCGGTTTACACCGGCCGCAAACCCAAGATTTGATTCAAGTTGAACAACTTTGACCCCCGGGAACTCAGATCGGGCGCGTGCAGCTGATCCGTCCTGAGACGAATTGTCAACCACAATAATCTCAAACTCGGCCTCGCTTTCCACCCGGGCTAAAGAACGCAGACAGCCGATCAGCAGATCGGCTGTATTGTAGGACACGATCACGATAGAGAGGGCGGGCACGGAGGGGTCTGGAATGCAGGGGGGATGTACTTAAATATCGAGGATTTGACGCGAAAGGTCAAGCTCTAAGTGGTCAATCGCGAGTAGTTTGGTCAAAAAAAGAGCCGCCCGAACAGGCGGCCCCGAATCTTCAGTCGCGTTGCATGCGGCGACCGGGCCGACCGCGCTCCGGAGGCCCGCTGCCCCGCTGTTGATCCACCAGCTCCCGCATCCGCCGGGGAATATCCTCCATGAGCAGTGCGCATCTCGAGACCTGCTGCGGGGTCAAGTAGTTTGAGACATCAGCAAGGAAAACTCGCCGTAGCTCGGCCAGTTTCGCCACAAGCTGCTGCTGCTCATCAAGCAGTCTCGGCACTTCAGCCTGGTCACCTCCGGCACCGTGCGAAATACGATCCAGCATCTCCCTGCTGGCGTGCTGAGCATCCCGGTTTCCCTCTGCATCGCGGCGAAACTGCTTGAAGCGCGGGAAGAACTTCTCCGCCTGCTGCGGCGAAAGGTCCAGTTCTTCCGCAAACTTCCCGATTATCACCGTTTCAACACGCTCGCGATCCCAGCGCGGAGGACCGCCGCCGCCGGGTGGCTGCGGAATTGCGATTCCAAGCTGCAGGGTCAGTAGCACGGTGACAAAAATCAGAACTTTCTTTTCCATGACTTAGAAAAACTCCGTAGATTCCAACTCGGACATGACCGCCGCAATCGCAACATCATCCAATTCAAGGATTTCGTAATCCGTCGCTTCGTCGGACTCCGTCAGATCTACTACAAGATGGATGTTCGCCATTCCAAGGGCGATTGCAATCGAATCTGCCGTGATATTCGCGTCGGCCAGCTCCTCGAGTTCAGTATCGGTCAGACCATATCCGACGATATCCGTGAATAGTTCCGGCTCCACATACCCGCTCAGCGTGGGATCCGCGTCAATAACAGCGGGCCCGATCCCGAACCTCATAACCAGCACGAATACCACAATACAAACACCCGCCAATTGGGCGAATACACGCGATGATGTGAACACATTTCGAGCCGAATACTGACCCTGACTTGCCTCGATTCCAGCCCTCAACTTGACCAGGAAGTCGGTATCACTGACGACCGTCCCGGGAAAAACCGTTGCCAAGTCAACCTGCGCGAGGACCGACGAAAGCGCGGAGAACTCCACTCCCGCTTCGCCATTAAGCTCGGCTTCGTCACATGTGTGGCCAGCGGTCACGGTCGCCTCAATCCTGCCTTCTGTTACTCATCGCCTTTTACGTACGGCGCAAGCCATAAACGCAACTTGCGCACGGCCTGAAAGTAGTTGGCCTTGATCGTCCCCACGTCGCGGTCCATGATTTCGGCGATCTCAGCATGCGGCAACTCCTGGAAGTGCCGTAAGATGAACACAGTCCGCTGCTTGACCGGGAGCTTCTGTATCGCGGCTCGCAGCCTGGCGGACAACTCACCCAACTCGAGCGGCGCGTCGGCAGTCTGGTCAGCCGGCAGCGCGGCCGCCGCACCCTCTAAGCCGAAGAAGGACCGCACCTTCCGCTTCCGCAGCCGATTCAGGCTGAGGTTCACGGCGATTCGATACAACCAAGTGTAAAACCCCGATTCTCCACGGAATGCGCCCAAAGCTTCAAAGGCCTTGATGAACGTCTCTTGGGTCAGGTCCTCGGCCTCGTCGGCGTCTCCGGTCAGCCCAACAATGGTCACGAATACGGCCCGCCGATGCCGCAGGGCCAGCAGATTGAAGGCCTGCTGCTCCCCCGCTTGAAACCGGCGGATTAGCTCCGAGTCGGTTTCCTCCCCTCGCATGAGTTGCTCATCCATTGGACACCCGGCTGTCGGCGAGGTTTAATTCGCGTGCGCTTTGCCAATCGGTGCCGAAATCGTGAATCTGTTCAAGTAACCGACTTCGCCCTGCGAGGTTAAGGCGTAGTCAACCGTAATTCGCTTCAGACGGAGGCCCAGTCCGGCGGAGAAACCCGCCAGCGCATCCCGGTCGGTTCCGACTCGCTGGTCAACACCCAAGGTCGAGTAGCCCAGCCGTCCCTGAACCGCCGGGTGAAATGTCAGCTCCAGCCCCCCCGAGCCACGGATTGACTCTTCGGAGGAGTACTCGCCCGCCAGAGTAACCCGCACCGGCAGGTGCTCCAGAGGCACGGCAAACCCCAGCCGGTACGCTGTGGGCAGCTTGTCCTTCTCCGAGAGGTATGCCGAAGTCGCAAAGCCGACGTTGTAGATGCCCGCGCCGACGTCCCAGTTCTCATATCCCGTGTGGTAAAGCAGCCCGAAGTCCGCGGCCAGAGCCGAGGCCGAATAGCTGTCAATGGTAGAATTGAGGTATTTCAGTGAAACACCGGCGGCAAGTTCAGGCCTCATCAGGCGGGCGCCGCTCACGGTCAGCAGAATGTCAGAGGCGCCAAAATCGCCCAGCTTCTGTCCATTTTCGCTGGCCTTGTCAAACTTGCCATAGTCGAAATAGGTGAGGCCCGCCGCAAACACGCCCCGGCCGGCGAGGGGACGCGCATAGGCGAGGTTGCCCGAGTTGATGTCAAGTACATGCTTGAAGAACCCGACTCCTCCCAGCGGCCGCTCGATCCCTGTCAGCCCAGCGGGGTTGGAGAACAAGTTGTGCAAATCGCCTCCGACAGCAATCTGACTGCCGGCCAAGGCGGAATTGCGAGCCGAGCCATCGGTGCGGAACAGTTCAAATCCGGTCGTTCCGGCGGAGGCGGCCAACGCCGCGGACGCTGAGAACAGAAGTGCAGCAGCCAGAGAGAGGCGGGAAAGCATGGAGTGGACCCTCAAGAATGAATGTACGCAGCCGTGAAGTAAACGGAAATCGCCGCCAAAAGCAATAGGCCTTACTCCAAGAATGACTATTGGTTAAATGTCCCTAACCAGCCAGATGTTTCCGCGGAACCCCGCTTTCGAGCCTCGTTCTTGATGCGCCTTCACCGGTTCGCAAGCAGCACCCGGAACGGGTCTTGCAATCCTTCGCAGTGGCCGCTCTGCGGTTGCCAAACCTCAACGGGTTGCAGCCGACGGTTGGACCACCGTTCGAAACACCATGAAGACACCAGAAATTTCGAATCTGCTCCACACGGCACTCGTGCTGGGATTCTGCATCATCATGTGCGGAGTCGGGGTGATTCATCTCTATGCCGAGGGACCGCGCCTTGTCGAAGAAAAGCTGATGGTCGCCTTGACCCTCCTGACCGTAGCGGGATGCGGCTATTTCTGCTACTGGATCGCGCGGCGTCCGCTGTCGCAGATCCGCCGAAATGCCCAGGCGCTGGAGGCCGAAGTGGATCGGCGATCTTCGTTGGAAAGATCCCTGCGCCAAAGTGAGGAGCGGCTGCAACTGCTGCTAAACAACCTCACGATCGGTGTCTATCGGACGACCCCCGACGGCCGGATTCTGGCCGCCAATCCCGCGCTGGCGACGATGCTCGGTTATGCGTCGGTGGACGACCTTGTGCGCCGCAATCTCGAACTGGATGGGTTTGTCTCATCGCCGCCCCGCTCGCTGTTCAGGGATCGACTTGACCGCGACGGCGAAATCCGCGGCTATGAAGCTGCATGGCAGCGGCCGGGCGGCACCGAGATCGTGATGCGCGAATACGCCCGCGCGGTCCGGAATGAAGCCGGGTTCATCGAGTGCTATGAGGGGACCGCCGAGGATATCACCGAGCGCAAGCAGGCCGAAGCGGCGCTCCGAGAAGTGGCGACCAAATACCGGATCGTCGCCGACAATACCTATGACTGGGAATTCTGGGTCGATGCCGACGGTCACTACGCTTATGTTTCACCGTCCTGCGAGCGAATCACCGGATACAAAGCCGAGGAGTTCCTCGCTGACAGGCTGCTGGCGGATCGAATTGTGCATCCCGATGACTACGAAAACGTAGCCAGCCATCGAAGGCGCGTGAAGCAGGCCTTGATCTCGGAAGATGACCTGACGTTCCGTGTCATCCGCCGGGACGGCACGATCTGCTGGATCAGCCACGTCTGCCAGCCGGTCTTCGATGACAACGGCCGGTATATTGGGACTCGCGGCAGCAACCGGGATATTACCGATCGCATGCGCGCCGAAGGAGCACTGGTCATTGAGCGACGGCTGTTCATGAGCGGGCCGGTCGTCGCGTTCAAGTGGCGCGCCGCTGAGGGCTGGCCCGTCGAGTATGTTTCCGCGAACGTTGCATCGCAGTTCGGTCACGGCCCCGGCGACTTGATGAGCGGCAAGATCCCGTATGCGACGATCGTGCATGATCAGGATCTGGACCGCGTCGCCGCGGAGGTCGCGCGACACTGCGAATCCGGTGTCCCGTGCTTTGAGCAGGAGTATCGACTGCGCCGCGCAGACGGCGAGTATCGCTGGGTCTATGACTTTACGGTGATCGACCGCGACCCGGCCGGCCAGATTACGCACTTCCACGGCTACGTATTGGATATCACCGAGAGCAAGCGGGCGGAAGAGACTCTTCGCCAGAGCGAAAAACTGCTGCGCGAGTCGCAGTCCATCGCCCAAATCGGCAGCTACAACCTCGATATCGAGACCGGAGTCTGGACCGCGTCACCGACCATGAACGACATCTTCGGCATCGAGCCTGACCATCCGCATACGGTAACGGGCTGGGTCGAGCTCATTCATCCCGACTGCCAGGCGGAGATGGCACGCTACTTCGAGCAGGAAGTGATTGGACGGCGACAGCCGTTCGATCGCGAGTACAAGATCGTCCGCGCGTCCGACGGCGCCGAGCGCTGGGTCCATGGTCTCGGCCGGCTGAGTATGAGCGCGACCGGGCAGCTGATCCGCATGGTCGGAACGATTCAGGATATTACCGAGCGCAAGCAGGCCGAAGAAGAACGCAAGGGCCTCGAAGCCCAATTGCGGCAGGCGCAAAAACTCGAAACCATCGGCACCCTCGCCGGGGGCGTCGCGCACGACTTCAACAATATTCTAACGCCGATCCTCGGCTACGCGAACATGGCGGTCATGCATGGCGACGTGAGCGGCTCGACCCGCGCCGACATCGATCATATTGTCAAGGCGGCCATCCGGGCGAAGGACCTCGTCAACCAGATCCTGACCTTCAGCCGCCAGACCGAGCAAGAGCGGCGGCCCATGCTCGTGCAGTTTATCATCAAAGAGGCGCTGAAGTTGTTGAGGGCGTCCATTCCCTCGACCATCGAAATCTCGGAGAACATCTCGACATCCGCGCTGCCCGTCAACTGCGATGCGACCCAGATCCACCAAATCCTGATGAATCTGTGTACCAATGCGTTCCACGCCATGCGCGACGACGGCGGAGTCCTGACCGTCGAGTTCGACTCGCTGGTCGTGGACGCGGAGTTCGCCCGGCGCCACGTTAACCTGCATACCGGTCGCTATGTCTGCCTGAGCGTCAGCGATACCGGGTGTGGCATGGATCCCGCAACGCGGGAACGCATTTTCGATCCGTTCTTCACGACGAAAAAGGTCGGCGAAGGGTCGGGGCTCGGGCTGGCCGTCGTTAGCGGGATTGTGACGGCCCACGGCGGACATATCGCCGTGCAGAGCGAACCGGGCCGGGGCTCGACCTTTCGAGTTTACCTGCCGTGCTCCGATGAACTGGTCGTGCCGGATGCCGTGCGGGACGAACCAATCGCGCGCGGCTGCGGCCACGTCCTGTATGTGGATGACGAACCCGAAATCATCGAGATGGCTCGCGAAACGCTGGATTTCCTCGGCTACGAAGTGAGTACGCGTACCAGTCCGATCGAAGCGCTGGAGGCGTTTCGGGCCGATCCCCTGCGCTATGATGTCGTCATCACCGATCAGACGATGCCGCACATGACCGGCTCGCAACTGGCTCAGGAAATCCTGCTGATTCGACCTAACACCCCGATCATTCTCACAACCGGCTTCAGCGAATCCGTCTCCCAGAGCAACTGCCGCCAATTCGGATTCGAGGAATTGCTCATGAAACCGATCCTGATGCGCGAGCTGAGCAACGCCGTGCAGCGCTGCTTGACCAAGGCGGCGTTGAGCTAAGCGTGATCGCCGGCAGGTTCAGTTGCTCGCCAACGTTCCGCTCAGTTCACGACGGGTCGCGTTGAAACACGCCGCGGCGTCGTCAGTCCCATAATCACACCCAGCGCGACGGACCATAGCGCGGCAAGCCCCATCTGATAGTCGCGCGGCAGCATGAACGTCAGCGTGTGCGCGGGAATCCAGAACCAGAGCAGGGTGAGCCACGCCGTACGCAGACCCGTCCAATTCCACTGCTGCACGATCAGGTTGTCCTCGATGCGGTGAAAAAACATCATCTGCGGACCGAACATCAGATTCGTGCACACCGAGAGCGCGTGCGCACCCAGCAAGCCGCCGCTGAACGCCCGCGGCAGCAACTCGTGATCGATCAGTGAGCTGACGAAGCCGCGCATCCCGACGAAACCATACTTGATGATGATGCCCAGCAGCGCCCAGGCCACGACCTTGTGCGCGACCTGCAGCGGTGTGCCGGGCAGTGTCCAGCTGCGCCGCTGCAACGAACGCGATATCGTCTCGCCAAGCGTGCCGAGCACCGCGAATTGAATCGCGGCCGAAAAAATCGGATCCCGTGTAACCCAGTCCAGATACCAGTTCATGACGATGTGCTGAGTTGAATTGCGATGCAGTCCGGCGGGGATGCAGTTCCCGCAGGGCGAGCGACGATCCGAGCGCGTTGCCGTGCGGCACTACGGCTGCTTGTCGGATGGATCGGGGTTGTTAGCGTCGTGCTTCCGTTCGCGAATGAGCTCGTAATTGATAACGTACGGTGGATCGCCCGGCTCACCGTCGCGCGGTTCGCGGCGATCTTCTTCCCGCCAGCGCTCCAAGGTGCGCTTGCGCCGACGCCACGCCGCATAACCGCCCACCAGAATCAACAGCACGAACGCCCCGGACACCCAGAGCTCCGTGTCCGTGAACCAGCCGCCGCCGTAAGTTGTGGCCAACGTCTTCGCATAATCCTGCTCAAAGGTCGAGAGCCGCGTCAACAACACTCGCGGCATCGCCTCCTCAAACGCCGCGCCCTGCCGCACCGCATGAATCAGATTGCCGATCCCCGACCAGCCAAATCGCTGCTGTAACAGCTGCACGGCCACGAGCGATTCGGCGTAACCCTGCCGCGCTTCGTAGTCGTTCATCGCCATCAAACCCTCGAGCTGCGACAGGCGATGCACGCGCCGCGCGGAGACGGCCCGCGAAAGGGTCGCCACATCCATATAGCTGACCTGCCCCGCGACGAGCTGCGCAACCCCTTCATCGAACCAGCGTGGAAAGTCCGCATGCGGAGCACCGACTTCCAACAACAGATGCACATACTCATGGACCGCAGTCTGCGGCAGCGGACCGTAAGGCAAGCCGAACCGCGGCGATTTCAGTACCGCGACTTCGCGGTCGGGATAGGCAATCCCGTTCGCCCACAGCGGAGCGCCGGCGGTCACGCGCGCCCATTCAGCCTTCGAGGGCGTGATCACGAACGTCACCGTATCCGCGAGCGTCAACCCGAGCTGCTGGTGGACAACCGGAACGGATTGCGAGAGCGACGACAACAGCGACGCGACGACTTCCGCGTCTTCGGGACAATAAACGATCCGATAGCGTCCCGACTCCTGACGCAGGTACTCCTGCGCCCGACCCTGAGCCAGAGCGGCGTGCGCTATCGACAGCAGCAGCAGCAGTAAGCCGAGCCGCAGGCGGCGCGCGCTAATTGATCGACTGCGGATCAACATCGATTTCGAGTTTCACTCCCGGCTCCGCCTTCTCTTTGCGAAAACTATCGACGGCACGACGGACGGCTTGGCGCAAGCGCTGACCGGCGGAGTCCGCCTCCCGACGCACCCGCGCCAGCATCGTGTAGCGATAACGATCCTCAATTTTCAGCACAATCGCGGGCGCCGGACCGAGAATATCCACGAAGGGATCCGCTTTCTTTAATAACGTGCGGAGTTTCAAGAGGGCCCGCGCACACGGCGATTCCTCGCGGGCGACGGCGCGAATCAAGATCAGGCGCGAGTACGGCGGGAAGTTGGAGCGATCACGTGTGGCAAGTTCCGCCTCGGCGAACTCCCGCCAGTTCTGCCGCAGCGCCGTCTGAATCACGGGATGGTCCGGCACGGCCGTCTGAACCAGCACCTCGCCGCGCACGTCCCGTCGTCCGGCCCGGCCCGCCAGCTGCAAGATCAGGCTCGCGGCGCGCTCGGTTGACCGAAAATCCGGAAAGAACAACTCCGCGTCCGCGCGCACCACCGCCGCCAGATCAACACCCGCGAAATCCAATCCCTTCGCAATCATCTGGGTCCCGACCAGAATATCATATTCATGCGCGGCGAAGGCCGAGACCATTTTCGCGTGCTTGCCCGCTCCGCTCGCGGTGTCTGAATCCATGCGCAGAATCCGCGCGGCGGGAAACAATGTGGCGAGCTCGTCTTCCAACCGTTGCGTGCCGATTCCGTAACGCGAAAGCTGATCCGATCCGCACTTGGCGCAGCGCGCGGGAACGGCCTCCCGCTGATCGCAATAGTGACAGCGCAGCACCTGTCCCTTGCGATGAAAGGTCAGACTCACCGAGCAGTGCGGACACATCGGGATATCGCCGCAGGACTTGCAAATGAGGAATGGCGAATGACCGCGACGGTTTTGCAGGAGCATCACCTGCTTGTGCGCCGCCACTGTCAGCGCAATACGGGTGCGCAATTCTTCACTTAGAATCGGAGCTTCAGGCGCCGGCTGTTGCCGTTTGAATCTGCGCTCCTTGTATTGCTCGTACGAATCGTCAGCCGCGACCGCCGGTTGGTACGGAATCGCCCGGGTCAAGGGATGAACGGCGCCGCCGACGCGCTCGGGCAATTCCAGCAGCCGGTAGCGACCGGCTTGCGCGTGGTACCACGACTCCATACTGGGCGTCGCACTGCCCAGCACGACCGCGGCTTGCGCAAGCCGCGCGCGCATCAACGCGCAATCGCGCGCGTGATAGAGCGGCGGCGGCTCCATTTGCTTGAAACTCGCCTCGTGCTCCTCGTCGATGACGATCAGCCCGATGCCCGCCAGCGGCGCGAAGACCGCGCTGCGCGCGCCCACAACGACGGGGTATCTGCCGGCCGCGATCTGTCGCCATAGGTCATAGCGGACCGCGGGCGATTGCGCGCTGTGCTGAATCGCCACGCGGTCGCCGAACGCGCGATAAAATCGACTCCAGAGAAATGGCGTGAGTGCAATCTCCGGCAGGAGCACGAGCGCCGTCCGGCCCAGCGCGAGCGCGCGGCGAATCGCCTCAATATAGACCTGCGTCTTGCCGGATCCGGTGACGCCGAACAGCAGAAATTGGCGGGGCGAACCGGCTTCGACCGCTTCCGAAATCGCGCTCACGGCCCCTAACTGCGCCGGTGTGAGTTGCGTCGGGTCCGCGGTGTGCGGGACGTGCTCGTTGCGCGGGTCCCACCGGACATGTTCTTCCTGTCGAACATGCAAGTGCCCAAGTTCGAGCAGTCGCTTTAGCGCCGCGCGACGCGTGGCGCTCTCGCCCCGCAGCAGCTCCGCGCGCGTAATTCCGTCCGGCTCATAATCGTGGATCTCGCGCAGCAACTGTTGTTGATGCACGCTGCGCAAGGACGCAAACAGCGAGGTGGCATAGGCCGCGCGCGCCGGGTCAGAGAGGGTGAGCACCTGATCGTACTTCGTGCGCACCAGCGGCGGACGCAACAGCGGTCGCAAGTCGATCACTCCCGCCGCGCGCAGCCGCTTGAGCTCGGGCGACGCCGACGTGAGACCGAACCGGCGACGGAGTTGCTCCGCGGTCAGCGGTTCGGTGTTGAGCGCGGCGAGCAGCGCGCGGTCCGCATCGCTGAATTGCAGCGCGGAAAGCGATTCCAGAGCCTCCGGCGCCCCCACATACGTGTAATAGCGCTTTTCGTCCAACGAAATGCCCGCGGGCAGCGCGGCCTTGAGCACGTCACCCCACGGGCAGAGATAGTAATCCGAGATCCAACGCGTGAACTCGAGCAGCTCGGCGGAGAAAACCGGCAGGCTATCGAGGACGCTCTCGATGGGCTTGGTCGCCAGTGGATCATCCGCCAACTCCACCTCGATCACGAAACCGGTCAGGCGGCGATTCGCGAACGGCACGAGCACCCGCATCCCCGGCTGCACACGGTGCCGGTCGGCGGGCTTGACCCGATATGAAAACGCGCCGTCGATCGCGGGGACCACGACGCGCGCGCATAACACCGACGGCACGGCTACGTCTTTTGACGAAACGCCAGGCGTATCGGAACTCCGGTAAACCCGTATTGCTCCCGCAGCCGGCGCTCGAGGTAGCGCTTGTAGTGCGGAGCCAGAAACTCGGCATGCCGCATCCAGAATACGAACAGCGGCGGCTCACTCGCCGGCTGCGTCACGTAGTGAATGCGCAGATCGCGCCCCTTGTGCGACGGCGGCGGGTTTTCTTCCATGACCAGCTCAAGCAAGCGATTCAGCTCCGGCGTCGAAATGCGCTTCTGCCGCTCCTCGTGAATCTTCAGCAGCTGCTCCACGGTCTTGTGCACCCGCTGCCGCTCGAGTGAAGATATGAAAATCTTCGGTACATAGCTGAGACTGGGCAACTTCGAGTCAATCTCCGCTTCGAGGCGAATCGCCGTGTGACTGTCCTTCTCGACCAGGTCCCACTTGTTGATCGCGATCACAATGCCCTTGCCTCCATCCTCCGCCTCCTGCACGATCCGCACATCCTGCGCAACCAGCCCGTCGCGCGCATCGATCAAGACAACCGCTACGTCGCACTCGTCCACCGCCTTGCGCGTGCGGACCGTCGTATAGAACTCGAGCGCCTCCTCGACGCGCGTGCGGCGGCGCAGTCCGGCCGTGTCGATCAACGTGAAACGCTGGCCGTAATACGCGACTTCGCTGTCAATCGCGTCGCGCGTCGTGCCGGCCACGTCCGTCACGATATGCCGATTCTCGCCGAGAATCGCGTTCACAAATGAGGACTTGCCGACATTCGGACGCCCCACGACGGCCACCAGCGGGCGCGGGCGCGAGGGCGTTTCCGTATCCAGCGTCGGCAGTCGCGACCATAACAGGTCCATCAACTCCGCCACGCCGCGCCCGGAAATGGCGCTCACCGGAATCGGATCGCCCAATCCGGCCGAATAGAATTCGCCGACTTCCGGATCCTGCTTGGGTCCGTCAACTTTGTTCACGGCCAGCAGAACCGGAACCTTGCCGCGCTGCAACATGCGCGCGATCTCGAGGTCGATGTCGGCGGTCCCGGTCTGGGCGTCGGTAACCAGCAGCGCAATATCACACTCGTCGAGCGCGAACTCGACCTGCTCGCGAATCGCCGTCTCGAAAAGGTCGGCGGACTTCGGCACCCAGCCTCCCGTATCCATGACGAGCGCCCGGCGACCGTTCCACTCCGCGTACTCGACATGACGATCGCGCGTGACGCCCGGCTCGGGAGCCGTGATTGCCTTGCGCGTTCCGCTAATCCGATTAAACAGCGTTGACTTCCCGACGTTCGGCCGCCCCACGATGGCTATGACAGGATATTTCACTTGACGAGTTGCACCCTTACCGCTTGATTAAACTGCTGAGATTTCAATTGAACGATGTAGCTTCCGGCCGCGCGTCCGGAGAAGTCAAGGGTGATGTCACGCGCCGTGCCGCGCCCGAGCTCGCGCGATGATACCAGCCGTCCCAGCAGATCGAACACCTGCAATTGTGCCGGAGTAGTCAAGGGAGTTAGCGCAACGGTCAACGATGGATTAAACGGATTCGGATAGCACGTCACCAGTCGCACGGATGAGGCCACTTCGCGCGGCGGAGTGACGGAAGTTCCCGAATCGCGGAGCAGCAAGTCCACTTGCACGGGCAGGTGATCCGCCGCGTAATACAGCGCATCGGCCACGCTGTCCGGCACCGCGAAGTTCACCCCGGCGTTGATCGACTCGTTGAAATGCTGACCGTCGTTGCCGACCGCGCGGTAAGTCGCGGGCAGCACATACGAAGCGACCGTGTCCAGCAGTGCGGACGACACAAGAATGAAATCGAAGCGATCATCCATGCCGCCCGTTGATCCGCCGCCGAACGACTCCACGCGCGGCGACTGCGTGTGAATATCCGCGAATGTCGCGCTGTTGTTCCAGTCGCCGGGCCGGTCGATCGGGTCGAACAACTGTCCGAGTGGATTCGGATCCGGATCGAGCAAGAGCTGATAGGCGGGTTCGTCGGACGTGTAGAGATTGAAGTCGCCCATCACCATGAACATCGACCCGGCGGGCAGCATGTTCAGTTGCTGACGCAATGCGGCGGCCTCATCGCGACGACGTTGCTCGTTGTCGGTCCCTGAACTGGCCTTCAGATGGCCGGAATATAATCGTATCCGCGCGGCGGTGTCGAGCGCGAGCGGCTGGACCGTGTATTCCGCAATATCGCGCAGCGATGTCGGAATGATGCGCTGCGAGATGAACCGGACCTGGGACGTGCGATAGAAGAATGCGTTGTCCGTATCGGGGCCGTCGTGAAACTCCGCCGCCGCCCAATCGTCCTCAACCTGAAGATAGGCGAACGAGAGCAAGACATCGACCGCCTCCTCCGTGATGATTTCCTGATGACAGACGACGTCCGGTCGCACCCATTCGACCACCCGGCGAACATCGTCCACGCGGTCCATGTCCTGATCGCCGCGAAAATTGAGCACATTGTAGGTCATGACGCGCAACGAGTCGGCGCGGGCCGCTGTGGCGCTGCACACGATCAGCAAAATCCAGAGGGTGCGAGACAAGGTCATTTGAGGAGCAGAAGCTTCGCGTGGCGATCGCCCGCGGGGGTGTGAAGCGAGACAAAATAGGTCCCGCTGGGCAGGTCTCCGGCGGTAAGCATAATGCGCTGCTCACCCGCGGGCTGGGCCGCGTCGAGCAACGGGCGCACACGCCGCCCCGTCAGATCGTAGAGTGAGAGTACCGCGTGCCCGCCAATCGGCAGCGCGAAGCGGATCGTCGCGGAACTGTTGAACGGATTCGGATAGGCTTGCAGGAGCAACGGCGATTGTGGGACGATCCTGGGTTCGCGAAGCGCCGTGCCCAACGTGTGCAGCGTCCAGAAATGCCGCGCGCTGAGTTCACCGTCGCTGACCTCGACCGCAATCTGATCGGTGGCGCCCGGAGTCGCAAACAGGATCGTCGTCGTGTCCGTGCCGCTCACCGGATCACCGTTCCTATACCACGCGTATTCGAGCTGCTGTCCGTCAGGGTCGATCGCTTCGATGGCAAAGTGCAGGGCCGTGCCGGCATCGACCGAGTCCAAATCCGGCGGCGGAAGTGCCGAGGAAATCACGGGCACGCGGTTCAAGGATAGCGTCGTCAGATCGGCCCGGTACATCGAGCGGCCATACGTCGCGGCGGTCAAGGCATGCGTCGGTGCGTGCAGAACCAGATCGATCACCGGAACGCGCGGCAGGCCTTCACCGAGCGGATACCAGTGTTCGCCATAGTCCGGCGTCACATAGGCGCCAAAGTCCGACCCCACATAAAGCCGGCCGATGATCTCCGGATCGACGATCACGTCGTTCAATGGTCCCGCCGGAAGCTCGCCGCTGATGTTCGTCCAGTGCTGTCCCTGGTCTTCGCTGCGAAAAATATGCGCGTCGGTTTCGGCATTCCGATAGCCCGTGATCGTGACATAGCAGCCGTTCCGGTCATGCGGATCGGCGGCGACCTTGGTGATCCAGCGATTCGGCAACCCGCTCGATCGATTCAACCAATTCGTTCCCCCGTTCGTCGTCACCCAGAAATTCGCATCGTCCGTGCCGGCGTAGATCAGGTTGGGATCGAGCGCCGACGGATCGATCGTGGTGATCGTCCCGAACGGCAGATTGCCGGGGCCGCCGCCATCGGTCAGGTCCGGGCTGATCGCGCTCCAACTATCCGCGCGATTTGTCGTGCGATACAACCGCTCATTACCGTAGTATAACGTCTGAGAATTGTGCGGCGAGAGCGCGATGGGAGTTGACCAGTTCGTGCGCGCGCTGCCGTCGATCCCGTTCGTCGCATCGACCCAGCTCGCGCCGCCATCCTCGCTCCGATCCAGCCAGCCCCACTGATACTCCGCGTAAATGCGATCGGAATTCGTCGGATCGACAATCACATGGAATCCGTCCCCGCCGTGTATATTCTCCCAATCGCCGACCGCGCCGGTCAGCGTGCGCAGCGTGCCCTGATCCTGCGTGCCGCCGTAGCGCCGCGCGGGGTGCTGGGGATCGACCGTCGCCGCGTAGAACTGGTTGTTGTGCAGCCCGGTCAGAAAACTCCAGCCGTTGCCATTGTTGGTCGAAACATACGCGCCGCCATCGCAGCCCACCAGCATTCGCGTCGGTTGAGCCGGGTAGAACCAGAGTGCGTGGTGATCGACGTGCACATCGGTACCAATCTCGAACCAGTTTTGCCCGCCGTCCGTGGACCGCATCAGGATCTGCCCCAGCGCGAAGACCATGTTCGGATTGTCGGGCCGCACGCGAATATTTCCGAAGTACCAGCCGAAGTTCGCGTACATGCTGCCGAGGCCGCCGTCATTCACGCGGCCCCACGTCTCTCCACCATCCGTCGTCTTGAAGATCCCGAAAAAATAGCCCGGATCGTCGGCGTAGATCGCGTAGAGGATGTCTGGATCGGACGGACTGATCGCCAGTCCGATGCGGCCGATATTCGCCGCCGGCTGCGGCAGCCCGTCCTGCAAGCGCTGCCAGGATTGCCCGCCATCGGAGGTGCGGTAGATCCCGCTGCCGACGCCGCCAACCACGCGACGCTCCGGTGAGCGCAGGCGCTGCCAGGTGGCCGCGTAGAGGATCTGCGAATTCTCCGGATGTATCACGAGATCGCTGGCGCCGGTTGAGTCGTTCACATAGAGCACTCGACTCCAGCTTACCCCCATGTCGGTGCTGTGATATACCCCGCGCACCTCACTCTCAGCATAGAGTTCGCCAAGCGCGGCAACCCACAAGCTCGCGGGGTCCTGCGGATCGATCACCACCCGCGAAATATAGCGGGTCTCCGCGAGGCCAAGATGTTCCCACGTCGCGCCGGCATCGGGAGTGCGATACAGACCGGTCCCGAAATAGCTGAAGCCCGCTGAATTCGGCTCACCCGTGCCAACGTAGATTGTGTCCGGTCGCGCCACATCAATCGCCAGTGCCCCGATTGACTGCGTCGGCTGATCGTCAAAGATCGGAGTCCAACTCGCGCCGTTATTCACGGTCTTGAAGATTCCGCCGGAAGCCGAACCAATGTAGAAGAGTTGTGGATTCGCCGGATGCCCGACAATATCCGTCACCCGACCGCCGATATTGCCCGGTCCCGCTTCAATCCAGACCGGCGGATCGTCGAGCGTACGCTGCGAAAGCCGTTCGGCCTGTTCGGCCGCCGCCAGAAAGTCGGCCGTCGGGATCGTGACGTCGGGCCAGAGGCGCTGCTGCATGAACCACTCGGCGGGGTACGGCCCCTTTTCGGCCTCGCGCTTCGGCCCAAATCGACCGGACTTGGACTCCGATTCACCGAGGAGCAGCACGACCGCGTACAAGGCGATTGCCGTGAGGATTGTTAGAATTCGCGCCATGTTCAACTAAAACAATGCACTACCATCCTACACTGTTTGCATAATTTACGCATTTTCTCGCGCAATAACAAAGGTCGGGCGGCGCCAACCTGCCGCCGGCTGCGCTTGATAGTCTGCCATGTCATGCTTACATTGGTGCAATCGCATAGAAAAGGAGTCGGATGCTGCTGCCGAGAGGGTTTACGCTGAAGCCGGGACTGGCCTGGAACGTTTTCAAAGTTGCCGCGAGTTTCGGGCTGTCGCATGTGCTAAGACGGCCCGTGGTGTGGGGCGCGCCGCTGAATATCATGATGGAGCCGATCAGCCGCTGCAATTTGCAGTGTCCACTCTGCCCGATTGGCGCCCGCGAACTCAAACGCGATCTCGGCAGCATGACCCTCGCGAATTTCCGGAGCATTCTGGAAAACGTCGGACCGCAGGTGCGCGTGCTTGCGCTCTGGAATCAGGGCGAGCCGACGATCAACGACGAGCTGCCGGAGATGATCCGGTTCGCTCACGAGCGCGGCATCTACACGATGACCTCCACCAACGGCAACCTGATGTTGCGGCGAAATCTCGTGAACCGCCTGATCGACTCCGGTCTCGACGAGCTGATCTTCTCCATCGACGGTCTCACTCCGGAGTCGTACAAGATTTATCGCATCGGCGGCGAACTGGAGACCGTCGTGCAGGGCATGAAAGCCGTGCGTGCGCGACGCGACGAGCTGAAACGCAAGACGCCGCGCATTATCATGCAGTGGCTGCCGATGAAGCACAACGAGCATGAGATTCCGTACCTGCGCAAGACGGCGGCCGGATGGGGCGCCGATTCGGTCGAAATCAAGACGACGCAGGTCTATACCGATCAGCAAGCCGCGGATTATCTCCCCGGCCTGGAGAGCTTGCGCCGCTATCAGCGAATCGGCGAGCGCTGGGAAACCAAACGCCGCTATCAATCTTGCAAGCGGCTCTGGTTCTCGACGATGATCGATTGGAACGGAACGGTTGTGCCCTGCTGTTTCGATAAGGATGAAGACTATCCGATGGGCAACGCGCTGCATCAGGACTTCCGCGAAATCTGGCACAGCCAGCTGTATAATGACCTGCGCACGACATTGATCCGGGAGGGCCGCGTCAAAGAAATGTGCCAGAACTGTACGGAGGGCCTGAAGAGCTACTATGTGCCGCTGACCAAACTGGAAAAGCTGGCCGAGGGCGGCTTCAACCGAACCGGGATCGGGGAGGCGGGAATAGCCCTCCAGGCCAAGCCGGAGAAAGAGCAATTATCGCTCAAACGATGACCCCGGGCGGGATGTTCTATTTCCAACCTATTGTTTTCATGTATGTTAACTTAGGAATAGGAATCGGCCCTATTTATGCGTATATTGTCCGCATCGTGTGCTAAGGGATTTATCCTCCCTCACACACGCTTTTGAAATCGCTCCAGTCGGAGCTCGTCGCAGGCCCGTGTCACGAGAATGCTCTTCGTTCGTTCGCAGTTCGAGAATCTTTCTTCGGCTTGACGATCGGTAAGGTGGCAATCATGGGGATACCATCCTCGCAAGTTGGAAAGGATTCAACAATGGTAAACATCTACGTGGGCAATCTCGCCTACAGCACAACGGAAGACGATCTGAGAAACATGTTCTCAGCGCACGGACAGGTCGATCGCGCCAGCCTCGTCATGGACCGCATGAGCGGCCAGAGCAAGGGCTTCGGCTTCGTCGAAATGCCGAACGAAAAGGAAGCGCGCGCCGCGATGAGCGCCCTGAACGAAATGGAGCAGGGCGGCCGCAAGATGATGGTCAACGAGGCCCGGCCGAAGGAAGACCGTCCCGCCCGCCGCGACCGCTACTAAGCGTTAATCCGCAACGTGAAAAAGAGGGCCGACCCGCAAGGGTTGGCCCTCTTTCGTTGCTCCAAACAGCAGACAATCTCTGCATGAGCAGGAGGTGTAGTCCCGTTTTCGAATCAGCGTCCCGCTGTACCGCAAAATGGAAACGCGGAGCGCCCCTTCAGGGCGCCACCGCATACACCTTGTAAAACGTGACCGGTGCCGCCGAGATCTCCAGAGTTGCGCTCGTGCCCGGAGCCGCGACGACGATGTAGTTCGTGAACGAGCCGTCGCAATTGGTATCGTAATGGAGGCGGTAGCCGGTCGCGCCGGGCACCGCGGTCCAGTGAAGTTGAATCTGCGACGAATTGACCGGACCCACCGTAAGCACCGGGGTCGCTAACGCGCCTCTGCCATAGCGCAGATTCGCGTCATCGTACCAGAGCGATCCGTCGCCCGACTTGTAGAGACAGGTCCGCAGCGCGGTGGCACCCGCGGGGACGTCCGCGCGGAGAACCAGTAAACTCCAATTGCCCGATACGGAATCCACCTCTGCCCCGGTCACTTCAGACAGATGTGGTGTGTCCGGAGTCGTGTCCGCGCTCGCATACCACCGGATGCCGAGCAGCGGTTGCGCCGCTCCTTCCGCGTAGCACCAGACCCGAAACTCCACCGACGTGTCCGCCGGCACCACACAGTAGATGTGCTTGCCTTCCGTGGACGCGCCAATCCCGCGCATCGTGGCCGCGTCGCCGAATCGATAACCGTAGCGACCATGCCGATAGTGAGTCGGATCCTGTCCGTCGCCCTCCGGCACCGTGCCCCCGAGCGGCGACCAGCAAAGATTGTATTCCAGAACCTCGTTGTGACCGTCCGGCGACGTCCAATATGTGACCGTGTCCCGCGCTTCGAACGTGCCGTTGTGCGGATACGATATATTGCCCTCTCCTTCCCACGCGACAAAATCCTGATACATTTCATCCATCGTCTGATACACGGCTTGACCCGAGGAAACGTAACCGTCCAGCATCGTCAGCAGCGAATCCCACGCGTGGAACTCGGCATAGTCAATTCCGCCGCCGGACTTGAATTCATAGTCGTGAACCGTCAGATAGCACACGTTGATCCGCTCCGGATCGCCCGCCAGCCAGTTTTCCTGCATCAGCGAGTCCACCACCGCAAAGCTGACCTGCTCGTTCGGATTCATCCGACCCGAAACTGCGCCGTCCGGAAGCAGCACCATGGCGCCGTTGTAATACGAGTCCAGCACCCCGCCCCGATAGTCGTTCGTCAGGTCATGGCCAACGCGCCACGGATTGACGGCCGTCGCCCAGGCATGGCCGCCGGTCGAACCGCCGGGCGGATTCACGTTGTTCCAGCCGGTGACCCACTCATACCCGGTCGCGGAAAGAGCAGGCACCCACCGCAATGTCGGAAAACGGCTCCACAGTCCGCACACCCCGCGAATCGGCTGCCCTGCCGCCGCCACCTTCACATCACGGCGACGGTCAGCCGATAGCGCATACTGCGCGTACGTCAAACTCGCCTCGGCGATGTTGTCCTCGGTGAAGGGCGGGCAGAACTTGTCCCGAAAACCGGGCATGTCCGCCGGATAGTGAATGTGTGAGGCGACGCAAATCACCTCGGGATGCAGAACCATGTACGGCACTGACCCGCGAACTCCCGCCCCACCCCACACCGGAGTGCTCAGCGCGTTCCCCAGACCCATCTCAAACGTGATCTTGGCGCCATGCCGCGCAAACGCCGTCATCAGACTGTCCATCACCACACACGTGCTGAGGTAGTCCTGCTCGCCGTTGGCCGTACATGGCCGGTTCGTCTGCGGCTCGTTGTGCAATTGCAGCCCGATCCGCAGCAGACCATCCGCCCGCGCCAGGCATGGCAGCAGACCCAACGTCACGACCAGTATTCGCCCAAGCGTCTTCCGGCTTAGCCTAATCATCTGTCCTCCATGCTGTCCATGTGCTTTGCGACTTAGCGCATCACGAAAGTGCTCTCTATTTGCTACCGAGGCTCGGGGGATCGACCAACACGGTCCATCCCGGAATCGTCATCACCGCCCAGTTGTGCCCGGACGGGATACGTCACGCCGTTCGCTGGGGGCTGGTCGGCCCGGCGCAACCCGATGGTCGCAAGCAAATTGCCGGCCGACTCCCGACGTCTGATTTCCTACAAGTTACCGGGCCTCAAGGACCCGAGTGGGAGGTGCGTGCGCCGGAAAGCGCAAGGGATGCGCAAATCCGGAGCACCGCGAATTCCGATCGACTCCAGGCGCTACCTCAAGAGGCACACCTTCCGCACCGCCCGATATTCCCCCGCGCGCAACTTCACGAAATACACTCCCGACGCCGCTTCGCCCGCGTCCCACGTCACGATCCGGGCACCCGCCGGTTGCAACCCGTCGGCGAGCACCGCCGTCTCGCGGCCCAGAACATCGTGAATCGTCAGCGTTACGGCTTCAGTTTGCGGCAGCTCAAACTCAATCTGCAATTGCAAATTGAACGGGTTCGGATAGCAGGCGCGCAACGCCGGAGCTCGCGGCAGCGCCGGTGCGGCGCGATCGTCCGCCGCAAGTCCGTCCGCATGCGCGTACACGCCCCAATGCAGCCAATCGGCGACGTACACGAGCGTATCCACGATCGTCAATCCCACGCAGTTCGTCGGCGTGTCATAGAACGCAACCAATTCGGGTAGATCGCGGTTCCAGAGCGAATAAACGCTGAAGCCCGCCGCTTGATCGGCCACATAGAGCAGTCCGTTTGCCACATGGATCTCCCCCGCAAAACCGCGCGTCGTGACGCGACGAATCAACGCCGGATGCGCCGGATCGCTGATGTCGATCACCGCAAAGCCGTGGTCTTCGACGGTCACGTACGCGCGGTCGCCGTCCACGGCGGCGAACAGCGCCCGATAGACCGTGTGAAACTGCGTAAGCTCCACTGGATGCGCCGGATCGCTGAGATCGAAAACAATCAACCCCATCTCGCCGGCCGTGCCGTACGCGTAGCCGGCGGCGAGCGTGATGCTCCAGAGTTGATACTCGACGGGAACCCCGTAGACCTCTTGCGGATTGTCGGGGTCGGCGAGATCATACGTGAGCAGCCCGCCGAAGCCGCCGGCCACATACAGGTATTGCCCGGCGTGCGCAATCCACCAGATCGCATCGGACGTCGCAACATCGTTGATCCACACCGGTGCGACGGGGTCGCTGATATCGACCACGGAAAAGCTGTAAAGGGAGGCCGTGTACAACCGGTTTCCCACCGCCACGGAGTTAATCATCATCCCCGACAGATCCAGCGCGCCCACCGGCACCGGATGACGCGGATCGGCAATGTCCACGACGTTCAGCCCGTATTCGCCCGCGGCGATGTAGGCAAAATGATCGACGATCGTCGTCGTCTGCAGGTAATCGGTGTCAACGAAGGCCACCTCGGCGATGGCTTCCGGATCGCTGATATCGATGATGCGCGCCCCGTGATAGCCGGCAGCGAGATACGCGTAGGTGGAATCGCAGGCCACGCCCCATGCTTCAAACTCCGGCGTATCCATGAATCCGTACACGGTCGGCGATAGCGGCTCCGTGCAATCGAATACATAGAGTCCGAGGTAGTGACAGTCAACGAACAAGAGCGGCCAGCGCAGCGCCAGCGCCTGAGCACCCATGGCCTGAGCGAAGACGCCGATCTCGTGCGGATCCGCGGGAATCGTCGCATCGATGATGTGCAGGCCGTCACCGGCCGCCGCGTAAACGACCGAATCGTGGACCACCACGTCCATGAAACCGGGCTGGTTCGTGGTCTCGCCGACCAGTTGCGGAAGCGCCGGGTTCGAGGTGTCAAAAATGGAAAGCCCGCTCTCATAATCCGCAATGAAAGCAAGCGAACCCAGGAGATCCACGCCATACGCCTGATTGCGAGTCGCTGCCGTGCCGACGACGACCGGCGAGTTTGGATTCGTGACGTCGGCGATCCGCAACCCGCCCGAACCGCTCGCCGCATAGAGGTAACCGCCGCGTTCGATGAGATCTTGGGCGCCGCCGAACTGCGTCACTTCGCCCAGCCGCTGCGGCGCCGCCGGGTTCGTGACGTTCACGCAAACCAGCCGCGCGGAGACACCGACATACGCCGTGGCGCCGTGCGTCGTGATGGCCGTCACGCTGCCGCCGAGATCGAGCGCCGCGATCTCCGCCGGCCGCGTGCGGTCCGCGATGTCGATGACGCGCAGACCGTTCCAGAGCGTGGCTGCGTACAAAATGTCGCCGTCCACTCTGACAGCTTCGGCAATCGCCCAGTTGTCATAGAGCTGACTGAGCCGTTGCACATTCAAACTGTCCTGTGCGTAAGCGTCCGTCATTCCGCAGCCGAGAACTGCGAGCAGTGCCACCCACAGGCGGCCCAAATAGGAGAACCGTGCCATCGTTGCCTCCGCAAGGTGTTGGATTTCAGAGCATGTAGGAGAAATTGAAGTGCAAGGGATCATCGCGTCCGGAATAATACCGTCTCGAATGCCGGCATCCTGTTGATTCGGCGGAAAGCCGCTCGGGCCAGCGACCTACTCCGCGGCTTGCACACGGAGTTTGGCAGGTGCAGAGGCATCGCCTGCGCCACCGCATCACCGTCCAATCTTGTGCGTGACCCGCGCAGAACCGGGTCTCCCCTCGCTCCTTGGGGAGCGAGGGGGGTGCGCGTCTTCGCGCTTCGGACATTCTCCGCCGTGGCGGTCGTCCCCGGCCGCCCGGAATCGAAGAGTCGCCGGAGCAGGGTCTCCAGACCCTGTCGGAATCTACCTCCGCCCTTCCCTCACCTTTTGTAAGGGATCATCGTAGGGGCGGGTCCGCGACCCGCCCGCCGTGGCTCCGCACAGCCGTGCGCGAAATCGAAAATCTGTTTGGCGCCGCACGGACATGCGCACTTCGTACCAACCTCTCCGCAGCCGGGCACACGCCGCACCGCCGCCGCGTACAGGTCATCCTGCATTCAGTTCGTCGGCTCTGCTCATTCCCCAGCTGCAGGCAAGCTCCAACATGGGTTTCAGGGTTTCGCCGCGTTCGGTCAAGGAGTACTCAACTTTCTGTGGAATCTGACTGTAAATCTTGCGTGCGACAACCCCATCGCGTTCAAGTTCCCGCAGCTGACGAATCAGCATTCTCTGTGTACATTCAGGGATGAGCCTTCGCAGCTCACCGAAGCGCTTGATCCCATCTCTGAGATTCCAGAGGATTAGCGTCTTCCATTTACCCCCGATAATACTCAGGGTGAACTCGATGTAGCAATCGAATTTCTGATCCTGCACTTGGAACATGGCTTCCTACCCCGGTATACTTTTCGCCACTATGTCACATTCTTGTGCGCTCTTGCGAAAGCGCAAGTCACTCGTTATATTGTCGGTGAACGCCTGAAACGAATTCCCGCGCATCAGATCAACGAAAGAAGAATCGGAGCAATCATGAAATCCTTGTCACTGGTACTGGCCCTGTGCGCGCTTGTCCTTTCGGCTGCCGCGCAAACTAAAGCAACTGATCAGAATCTGAACACAGCCGCGCTGAAGAGTTTTGCAAAACCGGATGAGATTCGCGAATTCCCCAAAGGACATTTGGAACTCATGACCATCGGCGGTGTGACCATCGGTCGCGCGGTCTTTGAGCCGGGTTGGCGGTGGTCAACTTCACTGCAGCCGGTGGCCAAGACCAAGAGCTGCGAAGCGCCGCACTTTCAGTATCATGTGTCCGGCGTGTTGAAGGTTCAAATGGACGACGGCACCGTGTATGAGTGCAAACCCGGCGATGTGTCGCTGCTGCCCTCAGGCCATGACGCTTGGGTTGTCGGAGACGAGCCGGTGATCGTTGTGGATTGGCACGGCATGGTCAACTACGCCGCCTCAAAGTGAGCGTACCCGATAGGGGCGGGCCCGCGACCCGCTCTCCGGTTGCGCCGCACAGCCGTGCGCGAAATCGGGTATCTTCGTAGCGCCGCATGGATATGCGCTCGGGAGAACGCGGCCAACTGGCAGGGAGGCGAGACGTGGGACGATTCTAATCGTAGGGGCGGGTCCGTGACCCGCCCTCCGTGGCTCCGTACAATCGTATGCTCCCGACCTCTCGGCGCTCGCGGTAGGGACAACTCCGCGCGGTTGCCCACCCTGCTGCGCAATGCCACGCACAGCCGCGATCTGCTCTCGCTCACATATCCCCCCCCCATTCATGGGGGGCAGCGGGGTGAATCTTCGTCGGATCTCGCCCTGTTCACGGGAGGGCAAGAGGGGGCTCGGGATTCTCTTCCCGAGCGGCGCACATGCCAATACATGCGGCTGCGAAAGGAATCTCTGTACTTATTCATCGCGGATTGGATTTTGCGACCAGTTGACGAGCCCTTTCTAGTCGTTTTCTAGTCTTTTCGATCTCGCTCTCAGGGGATCTATTTCTGTAGCTGGCAGGCAAGTTGAAGAACAACTCCCCCCAATGAATTACCTTGTCCCACAGTTTCAGCTTGCCCTAGGCGGAGGTGATTCGATCTATGTCGTATCCAACCTGTAGCTCGCCAGCGTTTCTTGGATGGAATTTCTTTCCAAGTTCAAGCAAACCCAAGACATATGGTTCGGCACTCGCAATCACCTGAGCCGGAGTAGGATTCTTGGTATCAAGCCAGATCTTGTTTCTGTTTTTTGATATGGATGAAGCGTTAAATTGCTCGAGGAGTTCATAGTCTCGGTTCCGCGCATGTAAATATCCGCTTCGCAACTCTCCGGTTTCCATGTACAACTCAATATCGGGATTGCTCATCATGGCAAATTCGAGATAGTCATCACTTACAGAGGCAATTTTCTTTCGGCCTCCCATCGGGCGAGTACGTGTCACGTCATCCTGATCATTAGTGACGGTGACAATGATGGCTTGTGCGCCGGGATCAGAGTCGTCTAGTTCTCGCAGTAGACGAAGCTTCCGTGAGCGGTGGACTGCACCCATCGGACTGGACAGTCAGGGGTTGATTTCGTAGATTAGGGGCGGGGCAACAAAGGAGCCAAGGATGCCACGTCAGAGACGGTCGTTCAGCCCGGAGTTTAAGCGGCGGGTGGTGCAGGAGCTGGAGTCG
>JACRMR010000006.1 GCA_016214895.1 candidate division KSB1 bacterium | reverse complement strand
TCTCGGAGCGACTTCGGATGGGTGGGGCTCGCACTCCGTGCCCGCGTCGAGGAGGGCAAGCGCTACTCCCTCGATGCGCGACTGAACGGCTGGGAAGGGCGCATCGTGATCGCGGCGGCAATCTTGGCCGATGGGCGGATCATCGATTCGCGCATAGTCGAAAGCTCAGGGAATCCTCGGCTCGACGAAGATGCGCGCGCGCTGGTGGCCGAAGCGTCGCCCTTGAGGCTCCCGCGCGCGCTGGGAGCGGAGAAGGTGCTGGTCAAAGTGCCGATCGTGTTCGGATTACACTAACATTCACTGTAGGAGGATGGCGACATGGGAGCATCGGCGTACAAGACGGATCAAGTGCGCGGGATCGAGGGGACACGTTACGAGTATGAGTATATGGAGCCGACGGAGGAGGCGCTGCTTGCGCTGATGAAAGACTTGTTCGAAACGCATTGGTCGCAGATCGTGTTCGGCCCCTGTATTCAGGGAGCCGTGTTCGAGGTGCGACTCGTCGAACCGCCGAAGAAACTGACCATCCTCGACGGGTATCTCACCGTAGATTTGGGTGACTGGCATTTTCACCTGTGCATCGGAAACCATCGCGGCACAAAAGCCAATCCGACTCCTGAGGCACTGGCGAACATACGCCGTGTCTCAAAGGCTGTATTCTTCCGGGGCATGGGCAACAGCTGCACCGGCGGGAGTTGGGGATTTCGGATGTGGAACGGCGCCGACGAGCAAATGTTGACGGTGTTTTTTCCGAATCCCTATCTGAGCGACCGGTTGAAGCCTCAGAAACCGGATTGGACGAGACTGAAATTATGGAACGACATGCGACAGAAATACCTTTCCGGAGCGACGGAATGGGTGCCGGATGTTTCCATGCCGAATATTGTACCCTCCGGCCATTGATGAAGACGATGGTGTTCGGTCTCGCGTCCCAAGGGCCCTCTCTCCCACCACCGGCTCCACCTGGCAGACGGATGTCGTATGGCCGGCTGTGGCTGGTCGCGGTGCTCGGAGTCGCTCTCTCGGCAGCGGCGATCCGGCTTGTATCGCAGACCAGTGTCCAACCGGTGCCGGTGAACAGGGGGATCGTTCCCACGAGGATTGTGTCTGTCAACGTGATGAGCGATGAAATCCTCTTGGCTCTGGCACCGGAGCGGCTGGTCGGTCTGAGCGCGCTGGCAGACAATCCCGATAGTTCAAACGTGGTCCATGAGGCCGTCGTCGTTCCCACACGACTCAATGGCGACATCGAACGCATCCTGATGCAGTCGCCGGACTTCGTCGTCATCGGGGGGCATCAAGCCGACGTGGCTCGACAGGTAGAAGGGCTCGGCATCCCGGTATTCCGAATCTATGGCTTTGAGTCGATCGA
>JACRMR010000005.1 GCA_016214895.1 candidate division KSB1 bacterium | reverse complement strand
TGTAAGCGGACAAAATGTTTGGTAATTTGGGACAAAATGTTTGCACAATTTTCATCCTGTGGAAAACCGGCACTTATCCACAGGTTTTGTAACGCCATTTTCGCTTTTATGTTCGCCTAATTTTCGCCTATCAACTGGGCACCCCTTATTAAAGGTTTCGCCCAAAACTTTACTTTTGTGAAGATCATATTAAAGTTTGGCTTTGTACACGGCCTTTTTGCCCTCTATATATAGTATGTAATCCCGTCTTTAAGCCGTATTATACGCCCATTTATAATAGTAACCTTGTCCCCCGGCTTCACACCTTCACCACCCACGGGATAGGTCTGGAGTCCCCTGGCGGTGGCCACGGTGGCCAGCCCGGCTTTCACACTCATCACCACGCCCCGATCGGCGGCGGGGGTGGCGGTCAATAGACTCCGCATCTCCGGCAGGTTCATAGCCGCTTCACCTCCAAAATGCTCACGGCTTGCAGGTTCTCGAAGCGGTGTTCCACGTTGACGATCTGCCCGCGCCATGATGATCCCTGCAACGCCCCGGACACTTCGATCAAAAGCCCCGGGCGCAACGCCGGACGGATGACCACCGTGAGGCGCACGGTCTGCAACCCCATGCCGTCGTCAAGCTCCGCCATCCCGCGGGAAAATCCCGCCTGCATATCCGTCAACAATGAATCCACGATGTCCGGGCCGGGACGATCTCCCGCGCCGCGCGCCACCTCGATCTGCATGTCAATTCCCCACAAAAAGAACGGCGATAGAAAACGAAGTCTCCCCATTGAGCGTCAGCGGCGGGGTCAGCCCGTACACCTGGGCTTTCGCCGTGTATGTGATCCTGGCCACGCCGACCTTTTCCGCGCCGCCTCCGGATGCAGTTACCGTCACCTGATCCGCCCCGAGGGACACGCCGCCAAGGTTTGTTCCCATCCATTGCACCGATTTGATGGAGGTGGCGGGCTTGCCCAGCGGGGAGGTCTGTTCACCGGCGAAGGTGATGTCCTCGGTGATCTCCACGTTCTCGCTTCCGTAAGCCGCCACAGTCCCCGCGCTGGTGAACGCTTTGACGCTTAGCCCGTCGCTGGCGTATGCCAGCAGCCAGGCCGTCTGCCCCGGCTGGAATGACGTGTTCCCGTTATTATGCCCGTCGGCGCGGCCGTCAATTTCGGCGGATAATTGTTTGGACGTTGATCCCGCTGCCGTGTCCGCGCCGAACTGGACTATGATATTTGCTGTTACCGAAGCCATCATTCCACCGTTAAAAATTGAATTGATTCATCCGTGGCGTCGCTTACGTCGTATTCCAGCGAGCGGGTCTGATACGTGATTTTCGCCAGGCTATAGCCTCCATAGGAAACGGTTGTGGACGCGCTCACCTCTTTTGAATCGAGGGAGCTTGCCACGGGGCCCAGATCAACGTATTGCCACACCACCGAAGTCAGCGAATAGACCGGGTACTGTGTCTGTCCGGCGCCGTCCTTGAACTCCACAAGTTCCGCCGTGATCGTCCGGATCACCTCCCCGCGTGAGACAAGCCCCACCCGCGCGTCGCCGGTGTGCACCAGTGACACGGTGGTACGCCACGGCGAGGGGTAAACGCGCAGGACGCCTTTGTTCGGGTCGGCTTCGTCTTGCGTGTATTCGAGCACGTCCCCGCCGTCTGTTGTGGATGAAGACGAATCGGTGATGACAAGCCGGTTTATTAACGTTGGCGCACGCCACGCTTCGGCCAACGATAGAATGTCCTCATCTTCATTGAGCGCCAGCGCGCCAGTGGCGGCTGGCCAGGATTGCGGCGAAACGGGGTACTTCCGGCGGACGCGCAACGATCCGTCCGGTTTTGTTTCCACCACGCCGCCAGCGGCCTTGGCTATCGCGTCTATCACGTCCATTGGGGAGGCGTCCGTGAAGCTTAGCCTGTCCGCCGAGATCATCCAATCCACAAGGTTCCATTCGATAGCCGCCCCGGCCATTTCCTCCGCCGCGCTCCGCGCCATCACGGCCCCCCACGTCTTTGTGACAAGCTGGGCGCGGGGACTCGCCAGCCGGGCGGATGGGCTGATCCCCTGGATCGTCAACTGGACTTCACCCGGCTTTGAACGATCCATATTTTTGTTGTCAACGATCAACAAATAGTCTGCACCGAAAAGGGATAGGGTGAACTCCGCGTCCAGCGGCATGTTGTGGTAATCGGCCAGCGACGCCAGGTGGATAGTGGCGTTCCATGCGTAGGAGGTCTCATCGGCGTTGAGCGACGCGGCGGTGATCCCGATTTCGCGGCCATTGAAAATGATTACCGGTTTGCCGGTGATGTTGATCGGCGGCGGGACGGAGAGGTCATAGGGATGTTCGCATTGGGCCGCCACGGGGTTGCCGGGCAACAGGTCGTAACGTTCGTCCGCCGCGCCCGCCACGCGGACGGCCAGCACATATGCCGCGTCCACTTGCGCGGCGACTATAGGCCGCAAAGAATAGGGATGGGCCCCTTGGATCGCCACCGCCGCGCCATAAACTAAATCCACAGCGGCGATGACGCGGTTGAATTGATCCAGCGAATATTGATTGTCCACCTGCGTGGCCAGGGCGTGACGGAGGGCGTAGGGGTGATCGTTTTCCGCCGCCACCATCATGCCGAACGGGGCCGCCACATCAGTCCCCACTATGATTGAGAAATCGTGCTCCATTTGAGCCAAAACAAAACCGCCCAGATCATAGGTGTGAGCAATCCGGGCGCCCAAAATGATGTCATAAAGAGCGCTGACGGACGCCGCCACGCGGTCACCATATAAAGTGGTTGCCTGATTGGCGACATAACCAGCCAGATCGCAATCATGCGTGAACGCGCGTTTTATCGGGCCCAGAGCGGCGGCGGGGGCGATTGGGGGCGTGAAATTGGCCGTCCAGATCGCCGCGGAGTTGTCTATTTCAAAGAGGTCGAGGTAGCCATCAAAGTATTCAGGATCGGTATCCCCCCATCCCAATGCAACAGGGGTAGAATCCAGTTTGGCGTTGATGTCCGCAGCCAGAGCCAGCGTGGCGGTGTTCACCCCGTCAACATAGAGCTTGAACACGTTGGCGGAGCGGACCACAGCCAGATGTTGCCATTGGTTCGCCGCCACCGCGCCGCCGGACAAAATCAGCGACGGGTTGTAGCCATAGCTGGAATTACCGGCAAATACAAGAACCCCGTCAACTATTCTTAAATTTATCGGGGCGCTCAAGGAAGGAGTGGAAGGGGCGCCAAATATCGTAAAAATGTTATGCGTCCCGGCGACCGTTAGAGGATAACACCATATATGAATAGTAAAATCAGATTGCCCCCATTGCCACGGGGCGTTGTTGTGCGAGTTGCTTGCGACATCCAGTTCCGACCACAGAGAGTTCGTGAATCGGGCGGAAGTATCCCCTATCTTGGCTTGGAGGCTGGAAGAAACAACTTCACTAACCCAGTCAACAGGCCAATTATAAGGACTGGAGTCTGAAAACGCGGTGGCGCCCGCGGGTTCATTAAACTGAAGTAAAAGCAGCCTTGCCATATACCCTCTATACCGGAGCCGCCAGATAGCGGACTGTGCCGTCCGGGTCCTGCAAATAGAGCAGGCAGTTAGTATCGCCGCCGCTCAACGAGGGGACGATGCCGGCGGGTTGCATCAAAACAGTCCGGACAAGAGTGGTCAAATCCAACTTTTCAATCGTGGGTGACATAACCCAAACGCTGTCAGGATTGCTATTTGTGAATGTGGTGGTGTCCACCCTGATGGGGGCGCCATACCAGGGGTCGGTGACTCCATTCCCCCAACCGTACCATATAGAAAACGCGGTTTCTATAATTTGGGTTGTGGTTATGTCCAGTGTCTCTTTTTCACAGGAGAGGCAGACGGTGAACACTTCATCGGGGAGTCTGGCGGAGGTGCGTTTCACCGCCGTCAGTGAAAAAGTGAATACTTGCCGGTGGTAATTGGATATTGTAGTCCTGATGTGGTCCAGCCCATACCACGTTATCCAATCAGCGGCAACCGGAGGGTTGCCTGTGGCGTGCCACACGGCCTGAATGTCCTGCCTGGTCAAATCCATCGTCTGCTGGCTGATTTCTTGGTCCTGTTCCAGGAATACTTCGGATAAGGCGAGGGTCGAGCAGTCCAGAATCTTTAACACGTAATCCTGCCGCCTGGCCACGATGTTCACAGTGTGGTCCGTCCCTGCGCCAGTGTTGTTATTGGAGGTGACAACGCCCTTTTTTACCACCGCATAGACATGGTTTCCCACGCTGACAGGATCGCCGTAAAGGACCCCGCCGATGTCCGTTGTGATTATTTTCCATCCTTGGCTGACGGCGCCATCGTTTCCGTAGTAGCTTAAGGAGCGGAAGCCGACGCCAGTGAATTTATACAGTTTTCCATGAGGGCCAAAAACGTATTTTTTGTCCGATCCGGCGGGCCAACTCTGGTAGCTAATGGGGGTGGCGGAATTATTGCGCCCCACATAGCGATGGGCCAACGCAAACCAATGGAATGTGTCCGTGGCGGAGTCGTCCCCCGTGGCGTAAATTTTGTAGTTCGTCTTGATGTCATCCGGTGAAGCCCCATAATATTTTAAAAATCCGCCCCACCAGGGGCCGGACGCAGTTGTTGTGATCTCCCCGTTGGCAGTGACCGCCACACCCACGCCTGTCGGGATTGCCGCGTAATACCAGCCGTCATTGAGGACCACGGCGGCAATGTCCGAACACCATTGTTCGTTTTCCCATAGCCCTGTGGCCTGATTGAATACGCCGGTGGCCAGCGCAAAATAGTAATCTTTTACGCTGGCATTTATGGGGTGATTAAAAGAGCTGGAACCGTTGGTGTAAGTTGGCGACCCGGTGGGGGATGGCAAGGGGGATTGAGACACATATAAATTGACGCCAGACAGCCCACTCCAGGAGACGATAAAATTGCCGCCGCTGGACTGTGCTGATAACGCCGCCAGATTTTGTCTGTTCAACCTTTTGTTCACGCCTATGAACGCCGACAGCGGGCCGCTGTTGGTGGAGAGCAAAGGAGGAAAGGCTCCGCTGAAGGTGGTGATCGAGGAGGCTATCAGCCCGTCTTTGTTCGCGTGGGCGGTCTGATAAGATATGGCGCCGTTGACGTTTTTCGCGGCGCTTGCCAGCATGATGTCGCCACCCCATTTGGCGTCATAATCCGGCTGTTGTTTGGCCACAAGGGTGTAATACGGATTGAATGGGAGTCCCGCGTATTTGGCGGACAGGGCCAACGGCACGTTTTTACAGCCGCAGTCCACGGGAAAATGGATCGCGGTCATCCTCTTTTCCGTCCCCAGGTAATAAGGCCCGCCGCCGCTCATTCGTTGTACCTGAACACGAGCACGTCGCCGTTGGAGCATTGCATCGTCCGCTCTATGACGACATCCTGGTCAATCCATTGCGCGGAGTCGTCCGGGTTTGACACCCTCACCTTTTTTGTTTTGCGGCTCAATTCCGTCATCGAGCCGCAACCTGTGTCTATGTTCGAGCCGACCCGCCGGTCCACCGTGAGCATGGCGCCGTAGCCACCGGAGGCGAACGCCATCACCAGCACCGGGGGGAGAAGCAGATCAGCGGGAGCCTTGCCGTTGTCGAACATGTCCGTGATCGCGCTTTGCGGAACGCCGTATTTGACGCGGTACATTTTGTACGACACTTCATATTCCACCACCAACGCGCCATAGACCGCCGTGGAGCCCTCCCATAGCCCACGTTCGGTCTGGGAGGGTGATCCACCGCCGATGAATGGAGTGGAGTTCACAACCTTCGCGTTTGAAGCGATGCCGTAACCTTTCGACAGGGCGGCGGACTTTGAGCCGGAAAAGGTCAGCACTTCCACAAGGTTGTCCGTCCGGGTCCCGATGTATTCCGCCGCGCCGTCCGACAAATATGTGCCGGACACAAGCACGGAAGCCGATGACGGTGAATAGAGCCGGATGTTTTCCACACCCGGAGTTTGCGTGATCTCATTGCCCGACCGCGTGGCGATGAACGGGGTGGACTGGTCCACCCCGCTTGTGTCCCGTTCCAGAACGAATGAATACCGTTTTGAAAGGTCGGCCTGTGGAGCCGAACCGTCTTTTCCCCCTGTTAAAGGGGCGGCAAACGGGACTGTTACGCTGGTTTTGTCCGTCATTCGCTTTCGCCGCTTATGGCGATGATGGACTTGTTGCTCGACAGGCTTGCCGTCCCCGCCGGGATGGTCCGCTTTTGCCAGAAAGGGGCCGCCGCAGGGTGTGTGGTGAATGTGAGGGTGTCCCCTATCGCCCACGTTCCGCCCCAGCCCAGGGCTTTCAACGTGAAATACGCCCTGGCGAAATCCGGGTTGACCGGGGAGAAATCGGCGGAGGTGGACCCTCCTCCCACGCTTCCGAGCGTGTCCCCCACCACGGAAAACGCCGTGGTGGAAGTGAACGTGACGGTGAAAATCTGTTCCACCCCGCCGATGTGATCCACGGTGATGGGGTTTGCCACGTCGTCATAAGTCCCCGCCAGTGATGAGGCTGTCTTGCCGCTGACGCTGGCCTTTATGTCCCCCGGCATATAGCAGGAGGCGACGCGGGTGGCCTGCTGCGCAAAGGCGTTCTGGAGCGGCGCGGCCAGCGTGATCTGCGCCTGGTCTCCGATATATGTGACGGGGGTGGTGGCGTGGACTGTCACGATATCCTCGATCCCGGTGACATCGTTAACGTCCGCCTGGTTGCTGATCCGCAAAGTGTCCCCGTTGCGGAAATAGTTGAGCGCGGCCCCTTCGGTGTTCACCTGGATCAACGTGGCCCCAAGGGCGGCGTCCACCGCCAGCCCGCCGCATCCGTACAGCCGTTCTGTCCCGGTGATGGCCGCCTGCGTGTCGTTTTGTGTGGCGGGAAAAATCACGATGGAGTCCTCGCCGGGGGTGGGGGTCTCCACAAAAATTTTAGGGGTGAGAAGCGCCAGGCCGAGGGCGTTGGCCACCTTGTAAAACGTCTTGCGGTACAGCGTGGACCCGGCGGAGCGTTCCGCCTGGCTCACCGATGGCCACAGATTGTTCCGCACCCCGGCGACGACCTCGTTGGCGGACATGCGCCCGCCGTTACTGGCGGAATTGTTCACCTCCCGGGATTTGTATTCTTTCAGTTCGGTTGAGAGTATTGGCATGGCGTATAAAGCTCCTTTAAATCGTCATTAATTTTATGGTCCCGTACACGGCGGACTTGCCCCCTTTCGGGTATTCGTCCATCAGCGGGAAAACAGGCGAGAAAGAAACGGCCGGGGGCTCGTGATGGCGGAACACCACGTTGAACGCCTCCAATCCCCACACAAGCGGATAGACCCCGTCCGGCAAGGCGGCCAGTTGCAGTATAGCTGTGGCCACGGCCAGTTCCAGCCAGCATGTCCCCTGCCGCGCCTCCAGCGTCACAGGGCGGCCGGCCATGAGGGACTGGGCGAAGACCACCGGCGTTCCGCCAAGCGTCCTCGTGACGGACTGGGCCACGGAATATGGCTCAAGTTTGTCCGTCCATTCCAACTGCGGCGGGAGCGCCACGCCGCCGAGGGTTTTTGTCATTTCGTCCCCCGTTGCAGTTCATGGAGCATGTCCACAAATCCCCGCGCCTGGTCCCGCGCGGCGAACACGCTGGCGGCCTTGCCGGACATGGTGATGTCTATCCGGATGGAATCGCCGGGAGTGGTTGAGGTTGCCCCGCCCGGCGGGGCGGAAACCGGTTGAGCGGAAACCGGGCCGCCGGAAGCGAATTTTTGGATGATCAGGGGGAGCGTGAGGCGCCGCCGGGGAACGGCGGCCATGAATCCGGCGCGATCCGTCCGGAGCGCGTTCATGGCGGCGAACATTTCAGAGCCGAAATGGTTCACCGCTTCTTTGCGGATGATGAACTCGCCAGCTTCGAGAAGGGCGGGAATCCGATCACCGCCGCCGTAACCGGGGAGACGGCCGCCGGACGCATAACGCACCGGGCCGCCTGTTTGATACCCCACCGGCCCGCCGGTGGACATGCCAGCGGCCCCGCCGCCGATTTTTACACCGGCGGCCAGACCGGCGATTTCCTTTATCTTTCTTTCCACTTCGGCGAGTTGGGTGTTTATCGTGAAAGTGTCCGCCGTGACCTTCATTTTCGCGGCGGCGTTCAACTGGCTAAAATTATCCTGCAGGATGGCAAGGTTTTCAGAAGCGGCGGTGATGTCCATGTCCGCCGCGATCTTCGCTGAATCGGAAAGTTTTTGCAGGCTTTCGGCCATCGCCGCAAGCTGGTCTTTGAGCGTGGCGGCGCGGGACTCCTCTTCTTTCTTTAACGCTTCAGCTTCCCCCTTCGCTTTTTCGGTGGCCTGGGCCTGTTTTTCGAGGACGGCGTTTTGCGCGGAGGTAATGTCCTTTATATTCGTCTCTTTCGCGGCGCGGTCGCCAAGCGAACGGTTCAGGCTCTGGGCGTAGGAAAGCTGTTCTTTCGCGGCGGCCACGTCCTTGTCGCTCCCGGTCTTCCCCAGGGTCTTCGCCCGCTGTATGGAATCGGCGATTTCCCTTTGTATGTCCGCCTGGGCCTGTCCGGTGGTCATCCCCTCGCGGCGCAGCGTGTTCAGTTCCCGTTCGGCGGAGGCCGCCCCCGCCGACTGTTCGGCCCGGATGCCTTTTAACTTTTCTTCGGCGGTCCGCACCTGGTTGGCATACTTCTGATATTCGCCCAGTGCACGGTCCAGCGCGGACCTGACGGCGCCGTATCCCCCTTGCGCGGCGGCGATCCGTTCGGCCAATTCTTTTTGAATGATCTGGGAGTCCTTCGCGGCGGCGGTGACTTTGGCGGCGGACATATCCGAGGCTGATTTTTTCGCCGCGTCCATCACCTGGTTGAACCCTTCGATCTCCCGGTTGGCGAATTCACGCTTGATCTCCAAAAGGCGGGTCTGTGACGTGATGCCGGCGGCGGCTATTTTTTCCTCCACCTCCACAGCCTGGGCTTCACGTAACCTGTCGTCATCCACAAGCTTTTGCCGCGCCGCCTTTATCTGGTCAATCTTCCCTTTTTCTGTGTCCACCTCTTTGCGGGCGGACTCGATCTTTTCCCGCAACTGCGCGGCGGTGGCCGCCTTGATCTCTTCCGCTGTGACGCGGGCGGCCCCTGTGACGGCTGTGGCGATGGAGGCCTGCAAGTCCCGCAGGGTCTTTAACTGGCCTTGCAGATCGTCACGTGAGGCGAAAAGGTCTTTGACCTTCGCGGCGGAATCCTTGAGGGTGTTGAGCCGGGCGAGGAGGGCGGAGACATATTCCGTTTGTGTACGGATACCGTCCGCGTCTTTGATCTGGCCAAGTTCTTTTTGCGCCAGCGTCAGCGCCATCGTGGTCTGCGTGATGGAGGAGGAGAGGGCCGAACCGCCAAGCCCTTCGGCCGCAAGCCCGGCCATAGTGGACTTCGTAAGTTTCAGCGCATCGAGCACCTTTACGCTGGCCTTGTATTCCTCATCCTTTTTTTCGGCCAGTGCGGCGAAGTCGGGGATTAAGCCAAGGGTTAGCGTGGAAACCCTTTCAATGCTGGTTTTTACCGGGCTGAACAGGCCATTAAGGGCGCTCACCACCGGGTTTAATTTGATGAGCGTTCCCATCCATCCGTCAGTGGCGGAATCCAGAGATTTGAAGCCCTCGATCCAGAATGCAAGGGCTGTCACCGGGGCGGAAAGGGTCTGCCCCAGGTTCCGCGCGAGGGAGGCAAGCCCCTCTCCGCTTTTCCCGGCCACGGCGTTTAGCATGGTGAGAAGTTTTGTCACCTCCTCCAGCGGGCCGGACTGGGCGGCGGCGTTCTTGAAAATCTCCCAGTTATCTTTCACGTTGGACAGCTGGCCGGCGTAGGTCTTCATCATGTCCGCGTTGGCGCTCCCGCCCCATTTGGAAATCTCCGCGATCAGGCCGCGCACGGCGTCCTTCCCCAGCGTTCCCGCTTCCGCCATCTTCATAAGTTCCGGGACGGATTTGCCGGTGGACTTGGCCAGCAAGTCCCACGCGGGGATGCCGCGCTCGGACAACTGCCGGGTCATCTCCTCACTGGTGATTTTTCCCTTCGCCCACATCTGCGTGACGGCAAGAAGGATGAGCTGCAGGTTTTCCTGCCCGCCGCCAACCCGCGTGGCGGCGGCGGACAGTCCTTCCAGCGATCCGTTCATGGGGTCTATCCCGGCGTTCTTCAGCTTCACGAACGCCTGAGTGACGTCCGCCAGCTCGTATGGCGTCCGTTTATTGAAGTCCACCAGCCATTGCGTGGCGGCGCGCCCTTCCGCCTCCCCACCCATCACGGCCTTCATCTGAACGCCGAGCGTGGCGAATTTGGAGCCGGTCTCTATCACCTCCGCCAGCGCAACCTTATAAGCGTATGCCCCGGCGGCTCCGCCAGCCATCGCGCCCGCCATCGCCAGGATATGCGGCGGGGTGGACTGGATCGTTCGCAAAAGCCCGCTCATCGGGACGTTGGCTGCGGCGGCGGCGGCGGCGAGGGATTGCAGGCCGGAGCCGGGAGCTTGCGGAGCGTTTTTCATCTCCGCGTTAAGCGCGGCTATCTTTTCCTTCGCCGCTTTTGCGGCGCGGACAAGCTCCTCACCGGAAAGCTTGCCGGAGGCGGCGAGGGTGGAATATGCGGAGACGGTGGAGCGGATATCCTCTTTTATCGCGGCGAACGAACGGATATCGAGCGTCTTGAAAGCGGCCGCCATTTTGTCCCCGCCGGATTTGGCGGCTGATGACATGCCGGTGAAGGAATCTTTGGCCTGGGCCTCGGCGGAGCGGATGGCGGCCATGAACTCATCCGCCTTTGCCTTGATGATGAACTCAAGGGTGTTATTCGCCATGTCCGTGTTCCTTCAACGCCTCAAGGGCAGACACAAAAAAATCGAAGGGGTAGGCCAGCGCGTTGGCGTGGCCTACCCTAATCAAGGTCAAAACGCAGCCGTCGAAAGCTTTCAGCCCGCCGCCGGGGACGGACCCGCCGTCTGGATATTCCGCGCCGCGGCGGCAAGCCCCGCGCGAAAGCGAAAAAAATCGGGGTTCACCTCCCTGCATGCGGCGATCAGCGACGCAAGTCCGGAGGGCTTGAACGCATCCATATCTTCCGCCGTCAAGTCCGTCATCAGCCGGATTTCCTCCAGCGAGATTTCGGCAAGGAGGGTTTCCCCCACCAGGTCAAAATCCTCCGCCTGGCGGGAGCCGAGGCGCTTGATCCACTCCCGGATGGCCCCCACAGTCAATTCGCGGACCATTACAAGCTTGTCATTCACGGCAAGTCGCTTTTCCATCACCGCTCCTTAATTTACGTAGGTGATCTTGAAATACTGGCTTTCACCGGCGGGGCGGGATTCATCCGCAAGGATGTTCGCCGTGAAATCGTAGTGGCCGAATTTCGTGTCCGCCGAAAGGAAGCTCAACTGTTTCGCGGCGGTGAACCGGCACCGGAAGATTTCGATGATGACATTCTTTTTCGACTGGGTGTTCACCCCCTCGAAGAGCATGGAGAACTCCGCGCCAACGTCCGTGAGGGCGTGGACAACGTCCACGGCGGGGGTGGAATAGTCCACCTTTATCACCGACGCGGCGGCTATCCCCCCGCCTGTGATGACCTCAATCCCGGCGGCTGTGACGTTGTAGTCCGTCCCCAGGACATAGGTTGCCGCGCCGGTCCCGTCTTTCACGGCGGACACGGCCAGCGGGATTTTGTCCAGCTTCACCACCGTCCCCTGGGCGGCGACGGTGTGCGCCTCGGCGGTGGCTGTACCGGCAACGGCGCTCACGTTCTTTCCCAGGAGCACCTGGGCGATGGAATCCGGGTGGTAGTCCGGGCTGTTTATGCCGACGCTGGCCCCGGTGACCATCGTCATGGAGTCTATGATCCCGCCGGCGGCGGACATTGCGTTTAACAGCTTGTCCTCGGCGGTCTCCGTGGCCAGGTCGAACTTCTGGGCGTTCCACATCGGGGTGTAGGAATTCAGGCCGCGAACGGACATGCGGACGGGGCCGCGCCCACCAAAGCTTCTTACAATGATAGACATTACATTTCTCCTTTAATTGGTTTTCTTCTTTTTGGCCGGGATCACCGGCGCGGAATCTTGCGCCGAAACGTATTCGGCGGCCTTGAACTCCTCTACGATCAACCGGGCGGTCTCATCGTCCGTTTCCAGTTTGTCCCCGGCCCGGTAATCCACCCTTGCGTGGGTGTGTGATCTTATGAATTTGACAAGCATGTAATCCTCCCTAAACGATGGTAAAAGAGGTCTTGAACAGCAGAGGAAAACTCCAGACCCCGTCCTTGTCCACCTCCGGCATGGGGGCGGGGACAAGGACGAACGGGGAGACGCCCGCCGGGCGGGACTCCCACATGCGCAGCGCGGTGGAGATTTTGGACAGGATCGTCCCGGCGGTGATTCGGGCGGTCTGCCCGTGGGTGAGCGATTTTATGTCACGGACGATCAGGTCCACCAGCCAGCGCTGGGTGATTATCTGTTCGCCGTCCATGAGCGCCATGCCGGCGGAATCTCCGGCTTCATACCCGTAATAGAGGACATAGGCCATCGGCGGCTTTATCACGTCATCCGGGCGCGTGGCGAGGCTGGAAAGCCCCGTGACGGACTTCAGCTCCGGCGCGGCCGCCATCACGCGGTCCACTATGGGCTGTTCCAAAAAGAAAAAATCAGCCATTGGCCGCACCGGCGAGATGGTTGTGGATTATCGCCAGCACGTCATCCCGCCAGGTATCCGGCAAATCGCCCGCCGGAAAGAACGGGCGCGCAGGGATGGTGACTTTTACGGATTTGGCAAATATGGGAGCGTCCACGGCCTTCCACCGGACAGCGCGAGTGTTTATGACTGGTACATAGCGGAAATGGCCGGGAATAAAAAACCGCAGGGCCTTGGCGTTGCGCGCCGTTATCACCCTGTCCACCGCGCCGAACTGGTGAGTGGTGGCGTATTCTTTTTTTGTGGACACCACCGCGCGATTTTTGTCAGCCTGCCAGTTGATGGAGTCCTTCAAGTCCCCGGAGTCTATGAGTGGGCGGCCACCTTTGCGGTATTTAAGCGGCTTGTAGGGAACTCCGTAAGGGCTTACTCCGTTTTTCATGGTGAGTTGCACACGGGAGAGCAAGCCGGCGGCGATATCCTCATGGACTTGTGTCATGTCCGCGCCGGTTTCGTACAGCCGCGAAAGCGAGGCCATCACCGCTTCGGACTTTATTTCGAGGGATACCGGTTCGCCGGACATGTCAATAATCGCTCATTGTGTCCCGCGTGAACACGCGGAGGGGGTCTGTATATTTGGGAAGGTCGGCAACTGCCGCCACGCCAACACCGCCAGCGCCGAGGGAGATTTCGCCGGACTTTATGGCCTTTAAAAATTCAATGGCCGCGTCGTACTTCGTTTTCACCTGGTCTGGCGCTTTTTCATCGGAGAAAAGGAGATACCAGGCGATATCGCACGCAACGCGCGTGAGCGCCGGGGGGGGCGAGGTGAACGGCACACTGTACCGCCCGGCGAGATATGAATCTATCAGCGCCGAGGCGTCGGCAATGGCGGCGTCCGCCACGGCGGCGTCCGCCACGCCGTCATTATCGCGGTCCGTCCGCGCGAGAACATCCTGCTGGCCGTAGCGCGTGACAAGATCGGCGAGCGCGCAATAGTTCATGGGATCACACCAGCGCCCACCATGTCACCGCGCCGCCGGTGGCTGTGAGCCGGAGAGCGGTGCAGGGAGTTATAAAACTGTCGAATGATTTCGCCGTCACCGGCCCGTTGGGCCAGTCGAACCATTCCGCGGTGTTAGCGGTGATCGCCGCCTCATCGTCCAGCGTGAACTGGACAAGGGCCGACGCCCCAACGGAGGGGGAGACACCCACAGTGACGGCGCGATAGGCTTCCTGCGCCGCGTCGCCGGGGACGCAAATCAAAGGGGTTGAAGTCTGCCCGGCGGCGGCCGTTTCCTTATGCCTCCATAGGCCGCGAGCATCGTCAAATACGAACATTTTTATTTTCTCCCGTCAAAAGCCCTGTGGACGATAAGCACATAATTTTCCTTTACCTCAATCTTAAAAGCCTTTTTTAAGACCCCCGCCGGACGGAGAGACCCCATCCGGCGGGAATGACTGTCCGCTACCTGTCCTTCTTTTCCGAAAGGGACTCCAGACAGCCCAGCCGCACAAGCGGCCCGGCCTCCTTTTCGTCCAGATCGAGGGTCTTCCCCGGCTCAACCCGTTTGCCGTTGTGGAGGATCGGGGACTTCACCTGGTATTTCATCCGTCCCTCCATCAAGCGCAGTTCTGGATGAGATAGCCCATTTCAGCCGCGCAGATTTTTTCGTCCACGGACTCTCCCACGCGGACCATCTGCCCGCCCCTCATGCCGATGTTCTTCTCCGCCTCGGCCCCGGCCATTCGCGTCCCGAACTGGGCGGTGAACCCGAAAGTTGTTCCCCGCGCCGGGCCGGAAAGCACGTCGCGGTAGATAAGGACGATGTGCGGGCCCCACACGCGGGCGATGGTGGGGGACTGCCCCTTCTTCGCGCAGTTGAGCCACGATTCGCCGACGAAGATGTACGACAGCTCGAACAGGTCGGCCAGGTCCCGCTTGCGGGCGACGCCCTTGTCCCCCACGTTGCGGTTGACCGCCTTGTTGATCGCGGCGTTGCGGATAAGGGCGCTCCACGCCTGGCGCCCGACGACCATAGCGTTTGGCCTGACGATCATGGAGTCCATCGCGCTCATTATCGTGGCGATGGGATCGGAGGCCGGGTCGGTGAACACGGATGTCCCGGAAAGGGCCGCCTTGTTAGTTGCGGGGTAATTGGCCGCGTCCTGCACAAGCCTGGCCACGCGGGCCTCCCTGTCCAACTCAATGAGGTTGGAGGTGAACTCCGTGGAGACGCCCAAGGGGTTGTAGTTGGCCGGGGCGTTGTCTATATCGTCCTGCGGCACCGGATCGTCGAGCGCGTGATCCATGCAGTAGCCGGTCTCCTCGGTGAAGCCGAACTCCACCTGGTTTGGCCGCGAGGTGCGCCCAACGGAAGTGTCCGGGATGGAGAAGGAATCGCCCAGGGAATACTTGCGGTATCGGTAGGCCTTCAGCCCCACCGGGGTGCGCGGCAGAACGGAGTCCGCGATGTACGCGCCGTTTTTATAAGCTATCGCTATCGCGGTGAGCTGGGGCTGGATCGGAAACGGAAAATTGCCAGGCATTTTCAATATCTCCTTTTGTTAAATCAGGGCGGGGTTGAGTTTCGCGGAGCCGATGTCGCCGGCCACGCCGGAGACCAGCGCCACGCCGATGACAGCCGATTTTTCACCGGCGGCGGTGGCGGCGTTCTGGGTGTAGGCGGCGGCGGTGTTCTCCGCGTGGGTGTGCCTCGTGGCGGCCACGGCCTTGCCGTTCAAGTCGGAGGTGAGGTAGTCCCCCTGGGCGACCGCCCCGCCGTATTCCACCTGGGCCACGCCGTCCAAAATCGCGTCCACCCGGTTGACCGCGTTGCTGCCAAGCGAGTCCGCCACGGCCAGGAGTGTGTCACCGGGGCCGGTGGCCTGTTTTAAAGCGCCAGAGCCGGAGCCGATGGCAAGAACGCGGAACGGGGCGCAAGCCGCGTCCACCGGAAAGCTTTTTATGAGAGTGGGAGTGTGCATCGTTTATTTTCCTTCCTTGATGACATGATTGACCGCTTCTGAATAGCTCACCTGATGGCCCTTACCAACCTCCGCATCGCGGTATTCGCGGGCGGCGCGGGCGATCACTTCCGGGGCCGCGCCGTCCGGAAGTTTTTTGTCTCCGCCGGACACCTCGGAGAACTCCACGACCTTCGGCTGGCTGGAGAGATAATCGCGGAACGCCTGGCCGAGCGGTTTTGACACCTGCTTGTCCCCTTCGGCGAAGGAGACCGTGTCCGGTCCCAGGTGGCCCATAAGCTCCACCAAAAGCCCCTTGCCGGCGGGAAGGACTTTGCCTTCGCCGATGAGCTTTTCCACAAAGTCGGCGTTGTCTTTTTTGGAAAGCTCCGCTTCCCGGCGGGCAAGCTCTTTTTCCCGCCCGGCGAAACTGGCCTCCCGATCCGCGGCGGCCTTCGCGGCCGCGTCTTCCTCCGCCTTCTTTTTGGCGGCGTCTTCTGCGCTCATTTTGGTCTCCGAAAAGTTGGTATTTGCTGAAACCGGGGATTCCGGTGTTGACGCTTTTTGCTGGGCCTCCAAAGCTTCGGCCACCGCAGAAGCCGTGAGGGCGTCCACGTCCGCCGCCGGGATCACCTGGTCGGCCACGTCCTGCCCTTTTTCGCTGATGATCCAATCGCGGAAGCGGCGGAAGAGCCGGGCGGCTATCGAATCGTCGCTTTCACCGCTTGAAAGGGCTTCGTAAAAACTGACCACCCCTTCCTCTTTTTCGTTGAAAGAAAAGGCCGGCAGACCTTTGAGCGACGGCGGCATGGCCCCAAGGAAGCCGACGTGGCGGAGGTAATACGATCCCTTCACCGGATTCGCCGGAGAGTCCGGCATATAGAAGCTGGCGCTGATTTTTTTGTACGCGCCGCTTTTCACAAGCTCCGCGAAATCCGCGTTCACCTGTTTTGGTTCGGCTGATAGATGCCCGTCCGCGTAAGCAAGCCCGCCGATCCATCCATACGCCGGAGCGGCGTTTTGCGGATGCCCCACGACGATGGGGGCCTCGTGTATTTTCGAGTCGTACACCTGGGCGGACTTTTTCAAATCGGCTTCGGTGAACGAGACGGTCTTGCCGGAGCTGTCGGTGTGTGTCCCGGGCTTGAAGATGGCGATTTTTTTCATGGGCGCCTTTTGCTGTTTTCAGTTTTCATACGGGTGATTTTCCCAGAGTGGCCGGGGATGTTCATGTCGGTGGAAGATGGTCATTCAAATTATTTTCAAGGTCTTGGTGGTGAAAAAGTGGTTTGAATACGGCGGGGCAGGAAAACGGGGCTGGATATGGGATTAAAAAAGCGCTATATTATTGGTGGGCGCGTACTCACGGTGAATCTCCCGACCGTGGCCGAAAGGATGAACGCGGGGGGGTGGGAGTCCCCGCTACGCGCTTCATAAATTCCCCAAAGAGCCGTATATCAGTTTTCCTTTTCGCAATAATCTCTCCATATCCGCCTGTTTGGTCTTTCTAAACGACGTGACGAACAACCCGTAACCTGTTTCCGTTGCCTTTACCACAGCCAAATACGTTTTGCCATCGCCACCGGTTCTCACCAGAACGGAGGAAGTCTGGCTATCCTGGATGACGGCGGCGGGAGCATGCCCCATCATCGGAAGTTGTTTATAGTCATCCGTTGAAAGCTCCCAATGCGCCATATAATTCTTGCCCGCCGATTCCGGGGAAAGGGACGCCACGGATATTTTTGCCCCTATGGCGGCGGAGACTTCGCCGGGGATGCGCATCACCGGGAGGTTCCAAAGCGGCTTTTCTACCCAATCAGTGAACTCGCCGGAGGCCACATACCCGGTCAGGGTGCGCATGGCCTGATCCGGTGGAGAAGACTGAAGCTTTTCCGCGAAGGCTTTTAATATATCTCCCCCGCGTTCCGCCCCCGGATTGTAGCCCCAGCCGGGGTCTATGCCGGCGGGGACGGAGAGGAGTTCGCCGGTGCGGGGGTTTGTCCATTCGCGCGTTGGCGAATCGGGGACGCTGGAAGGCCCGGTTTTGCGCAGCCGTTCCAGCTGGCGTTTATCAAGCTGGATCACAGAGCAACGGCAGTTCCAGCCGTTGGGGGGATAATGCGTGTCCCACCAGGGATCGTTCACCAGCAACACCGTGCCGTCCCACGCTCTATGTTGCGGGCGTGTCCGCCCATCATTCACGGCGTCGTACATAAGATACGGGGCGGACTTGGCGGTCTGCTGGATCGCCGTCCACTTGCCGGCGGCGTAGGCCGTGGACATGTTCGTGTCGAAAATGGTTTTCAGCCGGCGCGGGGATCCGAGCTGGACGGTCTTGATCTCCCCGGTGAGGGGATCGAGCATGTCCTTCACGCCCCACCAGCCTTTATCGGCGAGATAGGGGACAAGGTTTTCCTTGAACTTGTAAAAGCTCCAACCTTCGGCGAGGGCCGCGTCCACCACGGCGCGCACGTCGGCGAGCATGTCCATGTCCATCATCTTGGCGACGGTGAAGGCGCGGGAATGTTCCTCATGCACCATGTCCTGCCAGGCGAAGGATGTTTTCAGACCTTTCGCACGGAAGAATTTTAAGGCCTCCTCCGGGGGGAGGGAGAAGCTGAAACCGCTGGTGGTTGTTGTCATGCCGGGATTTTCTCAAACGCGGACGGGCGTGGTCATGTCACTTGTATAGGGTCATTAAAATTATTTTTGTCCTTGATTTAAGGGCCGGGCGGGAATAGACTTTTTCCCAAGCGCGTAGAAACGCTTTAACAGGCGGAAAGCCGCCCCGAAAGATTGTGGCCTTTTTTGCGTCTGGACGCTGATTAGGCCAGGAGGGGGGCCGAATAACCAATAAGCCCCGCCGGTCCTGTTGACGGTTTCTAACCTCCTGACCTTTATAAAAACCCTTTCGTAGAAAGAGGGGTTTGGAAAAACAACAGGAGACCCGCCATGAGATTCAAGGACATATTGGTTTATCCCAAGGTTGACGCGCTCAACCAGATATCCGACGCCAACGGGGCGCTGAAAACCGTCGCCACGCTGTTAAAATCGGCGGACGGCCCAGTCCTCCCCAGCCTGGACGGCGTGGGGGACGTTCTTCTTATCATCCACTCCGCCATTGACGCGGCGAGGGACCGGCAATTCGCCGCGCTTCTGGAAAGCGCCGCGGAGGCCGGAACCGGCGCACCGGGGTTTATTTTGCCGGTTTTTGACGCCGTCCCGGTGAAAAACCGGGGTTAAAACGCCCCGACCCAACACAACTGACGCGACCCGGCGGGATGGGCAACCCCATACTGCCGGGAAAACCATCAATGGAGGAGAACATGCTGATACCGGTGAGCGAAAAATACAGGATAACCACGAACGAACACCAGTGGTTTTTGCAGGAGAAATCCGGGAGGGAATGGAAGAACAAGAGATATTACGTCACCCTTGATGCGCTCATTGACTGGCTGACGGAATCCGGGGAGCCATCGGAAAATCTGGCTGGCGCAAGGGGGGTGCCCCCGAGGATATCAGAATTCAAGGGCCGCGTTAAATCGGCTTTTGAGGGAGTTGAGCTAAAGAGAGACGCCGGGGTGGGCGACGGGAAAAACCGGTATTCGCAAAGGATATTGGACAATCATTTGGACGCCGCCATCGGCCCGGCGATGCGGATACAGTCTTATATCTGCACAAGAAAAGACAATGTTGTGCGGGATGAGATGGCGTTCCGGGTTCTTTTCAAAACCCCCGGCGGGGGATGGGAGCCGGGACGGTTTTATATGCATCCGGTGCGGGCATTCCGGGAATTGTACGAAATAGGCGTCAGAAAATTGCCGGACAACCACTTTTTAGAGATGGAAAGTGAGATCTCGGGGGTTGAAAAGGAGATTTTTGAGGGAATCGAGGGTGTTTTGGCATGGTATCGGCGATTATGGTAAACAAACCCGCCACACGATGCCTCTTGCAGGGGCTATAACCCATTTAACTCCCGCCGGAGGGTGAAGGTTGGGACAAAGACCTTCACCCCCGCTTTTTTTTGGCTGGTTGGAGACTTTTAACCCCCTTTTTCGAACGCGAGTTAACATAATACCGGGACAAATTTGTCCCAACACCTCCCTCTAGGATTCAAAAAACTCCCTTCCGGCAAAAACTCTCACACATCCCATTGATTGAACAGGGTTTGAACGTTTTTGGACGGAGAAGCGCGCGGCGTAACGCATTTTTATTTACCGCGTTATTCCGGTGTTTCATCCGTGTTATCCGTGCGTTATGGCAAGGGATTTTACGCGCTCATTATTTTGCGTATAATTTATCATCACCAGCCCCACAACATTTTTAAACGTTTTTTATAACGGCGTTAAAAGTCAAACCAAATCTCCCCAGAAGTTACGGAATCCACCGACAGATTGGATGATTGTGCCCTCCGGGAATTTGCCATAACAGGTCCAGCGGACAGAGCTATAGGCGGGGACCTGGACGTAGTAATATTTTACCGTACCAATATATATCTGTGAGTCAACTGATGACGCCGTGTTGTTCACAATGTCCACATATGCCAGTTGCAAAGTTTGTCCAGCCGGGACGGTATAAGACGCGACGCCGGAAGATATCAGCGAAGGGAAATACAGGACATCCGGGTTGTAGCTCATTTCATGTCTCCTTTATCACGCGGACAACGGATACGCCGGGGCGGGGGCGGCGAGCATCGCCGCCTCATCGTTTGCCGACAGGGCGGCGGCCAGCGCGGTCTTCGCCGTGTTGTAAGCGTCCACCCCGGCCTGTATGTCCGCCTCCACCGCCGCGAGTTCGGCGGCGGAAAGAAGCGCAAGCGCGGGGTTTGCCCGTTGCACGGCGGCCTGTTGGACTTTATTCTGCCCCCACTTTTTCTCGAACCTTCGCAGTCCCTCGGCCTTCCACCCGGCTTTGATTTCAGCATAAAGTCCGGCCAACCGCCAGACGATGAAGCCGGGGTCTGTGTCCAGCGCGGCCGACGCCGCGTCTGTGGGGCGGGGGCCTAGTTTGGCGTCATCCCAACCGGCGACATAAAGGCCGCCTCCATCGTCCATTATCTGGACATCTTTTGAAAACGTGGTCTCACTTACCGCATGGCCGGCCAGCGTGAGCAGATATTCAATCTTTAACGGCAACGTGTTCATTGTGATTATCTCCTTATGCGGCCCTTAGGAGGACGCCTTCAAAGCGGGTAGCAACGTCATTCCCGTAAATTGTTCTGGCCACGCCGGGAGCGTTGAGTGATGCGTGGATTGTGTCCCCGGCGGCAAGGGTCAGGACCTGGGTCACGACAGTGAATATGTCGTTTGTATATCCTTGTCCCTTGGCGACATTAGTTGAGGTGTTTTTATATAGAAGGACATATGCGCTATATGCCCCTGAATTGGCGTTGAAATTCACCGACGCGGTGAATTCGTACACCCCGGCGACGGGGGCGGTGAACTTGTATGTGGCGGTGTTGAATCCACCACCCACGTTTTCCGCCGCCGTGTCGAACTGGACTATGGCGGTGGTGTTCAGGGTGACGGACTGGGTGGCGGCGCTCATTGTGGCGCGGAACATTATTGCCGGGTGCGCGGGGTAAGACATTACATGACCCTCCACACGTTTCCATCAGTGATGACCGTGATGGACTGGTTCTGAACGGTAAGAACAAAGTTTGCCGCCCCGTTTATAAGAACGCCGCCCCCGTCGCCGGGGGCCTTGGTGACTGTGACGGTGTTCGCCGAGGAATCCGTCTTTGTGATCGCGACTTCCTTGTTCGCGTTCCCCGTGACGGTGGGGAGGTACATGGTGGATGAGCCGCCGGAGGCGTCGAACCAGACCGCTTCGGACACGGCGGACTGGTATGGGCTGTTCGTTAAGGTTTTTGAAACGACAGTGAACCCGGAGCCGCCGCCCGTGGACGGAGTGACAGGCTCCCACTGGCCGGAGGTTGAGTTGTACTGCAATTCCTGCCCGTTGGCGGGGGCGGTGGCGGAAACGGGCTTGCCCTGGATTTTGTCCGCGTTCCATTGCGCCGCCGTATTCCCTACCTGCGCCGCCGTGACGGCGTGGGGATTGGCGGCGTCCAATATATGCGACTGGATGTTCGCGTTGGCCGGTTCATACGCCCCGGTGTGGTCGTGATCGCTTTTGGCGGGAGTTACCGCCGCGCCGCTTCCGGCGAGGTTCGCCTGGCGGAGGATCGTTGCGTCCACCGGTTCGTATGTGCCGGAGTGATTATGGTTGCCCGCCGCCGCCTGGTTCGAGCCGCCGCCTATGGTGTGATGGAGCGCGGTCCCCGCGCTGTCCGTGTCCGGCGCGTTGTGGCTTTCGGCCTGGACGTGTGTGTGCCCAACGGGGGAGGCCCCGGCCTGCGCCGCCGTGACGGCGTGGGGATTGGCGGCGTCCAATATATGCGACTGGATGTTCGCGTTGGCCGGTTCATACGCCCCAGCCGGGGCCGCGCCGACATCGGCGGGAGTCAGGACCACATCGCCTGTCTTCGTGTTGACGGAGTTCACCGCTCCGCCAGCGCCGCTATTCTTTTTACCTATCCACATGTTTTCACCTTTGAGCGTTGCCCATGCCGAGCAGTTTTGCGTTTATCCCCGCGTTCTCCAGCGCTTTCACAAGCGCCGGGGGCGGGGCGGATTTCAGGATTTCGGAGAGGCGTTCCGAAAACAGTTTTATGTCTTTCGTCTCATCCAATAGCGCCAGCAGGCCGTCCACGCGGTCGCCGATCAGCGTTTCATATTCCCCGGCCAGGGCGTCCGCCCCTTCGATGAGCGCCAGCTGGTCCGCCGTGTTCCTGCCGCGCAGGTCCGCGATGACGCCGGAGGCTTCCGCGAAAGAGGCGGTAGATGAGGCGGAGGCAGGGGCACGGCGCGCCGTGCCCGTACTGGCGGCCTCCACAGGCTCAAATCCGTCGCCGTAGATTTCGATCACGGATTCGGCGGTGCGTTTATAGCCCATAGCAAAAAGGTTTTTGTCCGTTTCGCTCTGCATCTTCAAATCCGGTTCTTCCTCCACGCGCCGCCACACCTTGGGAGGGATCGCGCCGGGAAAGTTCCATTCGGTGAGCCACCTGGCCACGGATTCATTAAAGGAGGAACAGACCAGGTCGGCGTCCGCCTTCACCACGTCGTCCCGCACATCGGAATGGACCTTGGCCTGGGAAAGGGACGACCCATTGTCCGTGGTCATGGTCTGGCTTAGCACCACTTTGGATATGGCCGCGTCCATTCGCGAAATGAACGTGTCGTAATCGGCGGAGCCGCGCCGGGCCGCTTCGATCAGGTCTATGGCCATCCCTTCGGGGAGGATCACGCCGGCGTCTGTCTGGATCGCGGAGAGCGCCTGCAAAAGCCTGTTTTTTTCTTCTTCCGACGCGCCGCGCGGATAACTCCCTTTCGCGGTGGGCGCGCCGAACTTTTCCAAAAAGACCGCCCAGAACTTCATCCCGTTGCGCTTGAACCACACCGGCCAATAAAGGTAATGGGCAAGGCCGAGGCCGTAGGGATTGTCGTCGTGGAACGAGCCGGTGGAAAATGTCCAGAATTTTTTCTCCGGCAAAAGTTCGCCGGTCATCATGTTCCCCATTGTCAGCAGGCGCAGCTTGCCTTCCGGGTCATAGCGGAACCTGCGTGGATTGCGGACTTTTATTCCGCTGATGACGACTTTACCCCCCTCCGCCGCCCAAAGGACTTCCGCCACGGCGTGGCCGAAGAAAACGCCGTATAGCATTTTGTCCGTCACATTGTCCCACCCGATTTTTTCAAGCTGGGCCTGAAGGAAATCGGCGGCCTGTTTATCCTTTGGCGAATCGCCGCCGGGCTTGATTAACCATTCGGCGGAGATCACGGCGGACCGGCGCTGGGTGAAGGTGGACTTCACCTGGTCGTCACGCAAGACCTCTTCATATATTTTCAGGTCGCCGCCACGGGAAAACAGGATGGAGTCCTGCGGCGGCTGGAGCGCGCCGATCCACGGCTGGGTGATATCGCGCCCGCGCCCGGTGGTGGCGATTTCAATAAGTGGCGGCTTTTTATCGCTCATCTTTCAATACCCCCTTAAGTCCATATGCCCGGCCACGACTCCGAAACCCCTGTCCTCATGGATATCCAGCGAGCCGCCTGCGATGGGGGAATCCTCCCATGCGCGAGCGGAAGCGCGGGGCTGGTTTAGCGCTTCAAACTCTATCGGCCCTGTGTCCCGCGTGGCGGCGTAATGGGCAAGGGCAAGGGCTATGGCGCTGTCCGCATGTCTTTGTTTTCCGTCTTTTCCTTTTTCTCGGACGTCCGGGATTTTCGGGATTCCCTTTATCACCTGTATCTGGCGGAGGTCGGCCAGCACGTCGGCGTCACGCGGGATTTTCAGCCGCCCGTCCTCAAACGAAGCCCGGAACCGGGGCATGTTTTCCACATACCAGGGATTGTTGAACATCACCTGGGCGATGCGGGAACCGTAGCGTTGCGCGGCGACTTCCCCCAGATAGGCCCCGTTGCCGGTGGAATCCAGCGCGCCGCCCAAAAGCTTTGGCAGGCCGTCGGCTATGTAAAAAAGGATTTGCTCCTGCTGGTGGAACGGGACGTTGAAAAGCTCCACCATAAAAGGGACGGTGTACGACAGATTTTGTTCCCGCGCGATGGGGGCGATCACGGAGAGGTCCGCCTTGCGCCCGAAGTCCACCCCGAAATAATGCCTGCAATGGCGGTTTAACGCCGTTAACAGGGGTTTTATCCGCTCTTCACACCATGTTGCTATCTCGGCCCGGCGGACATGCTCCGGCAGGTTCACGAATTTCTCCGGGGCGGAGTAGCGGACGACCGGGGCGGTGAACATGGCCGCCTCGATGAGGGCGCGGGAGAGATAGGCTCCGCCGGAATTGGCTGGAACGCAGAAAAGCTCCTCCTGGGCGGAGTCCCCGTGCGCTTTGACTATCTCATCGCGCCACGTTTGTTCGCCTTCCGGCGTCCATGCCTGGTTGGTGACAAGGCATATCCTTCTATATAGGCCAGCCTCCAAAGCGTCGTCGAAGGTGGCGCGGTGGACCGAATAGTCCAGCTTTCCCGCGCGGGCGTCGCCGACAAGGGAGTTAAAGGCGCTGTCCACCCCGTTGTGGGAGGAGATCACGCAGACCCTGCCGCCCCAGATGAGCATGGCCAGCGAGGCCTTCAGCAGGCCGGGCAGATCGTCGTGGAACGCGGCCTCATCTATCACCACCTTTCCTTGTTTGCCTCGAAGGTTGGTGGGGCGGGAGGAGAGGGCCGTTATCCGATGGCCGGAGGCGAAAACTATCCTGTATGTGAGGATGTCCTTGTCCTCATCACGGATTATTTCCTCGGCCACTTCTCCGGCGGCCAATTGATAGTTCCGCGCCCAGAACGCGCAATCGTTTATGTATTCGCGGGCCATCTCCCGGTTGTAGCCTATGTACCAGCAGTCCATGCCGCCGGAGCTTGCGGCCAGCAGGGAGGAATCCGCCGCGTCCGCCCAGCTGGCCCCGATGCGGCGGGACTTCTCCCACACCTTCACGGCGCTCGTGTCGGCCAGCCACGCCTGCTGATACGGCAGAAGGACGAACGGAGTTTTCATGCCGCGACTCCAAGGATGGACTTGCGTATCTGTTCCGCCGCTTCGTCGGACAGGCCGCCTTTTTTGGCGACTGTCACGGCCTCCTCGGCGGCGGCCTGGGCCTTTTCGCGCACCGCCTGGCGGTGTTTGTTCTGGGAAACGCTGGCGCGGGCAAGATCGGAGACGACGCGGCTTATTTTCGGCAAGGCCAATCTTGCGGCGTCCTCATCGCCAGCGGCGTTGAGTTCCATAAGGAGCGTGAACATTTTTTCCTGCGTCAGGCGGATCAGGGCCTCGTTGGTGGCCCCTTCATCGTCGCCCAGGGATTCCACAATCACGCGGGCCTGGTCCGTGGCCAGCTTCAACGCGCCAAGGCGTTCCTCGAACTTTTCCCCATACCTGTGCAGGGCGGACTTTGAGATGGCGAAGCCTTTTTCCGTGAGCCATCCGGCCAGCCCCTCATAGCCGGAGAAGCCGCCGGCCATGAGGCGGCGGTCCAGTTCCACCCGGAGGTTGTCCGGGATCGAGCCGATCTTTGATCGCGGCGGCATCGGAGTCACCAATACTTCGCCGGGCGCGCTATGCCAGCGTCGCACGGCACGGTGTATTCCACCACGTCTATCCCGTTGCGGGTGAGTTTGGCGAACCAGACCTGCGTGTCCTTGCCACCCACTTCCACCAGCCCCCGTTCCTCCAGATAGTCCAGTTCCTTCCTCAATTCCATCGGCGACAGGTTCAACTGCACGTCGGTGAGCACGCGCAGGATGGTTGTCTCGTTGGTGGACTGCGGACGGTTCAGGTTCACCGTGGCCAGGATGCGCCACCGCGCCTCCTCACGAATCGCTTTGGCAATGTCCCCGTTTTGCACAGCCGTTCTCCGATATGGTTTCAATTTTTTTGTAAATGCCGTCCAGCTTCGCGTCTATCGTGCTGGAGAAATGTATCCAGTCGTCCCGCCGGATGTATTTTTCCGGCAGGGAGACTTTAAGCTCCGTAAGCTCCCGCTCAAGCTCTTTAAGTTCGGACACATCCTCGCCGATGACCTTTTCGAGCGCCTCGAAGCGCTTGTCCAACTGGGCCAGGTGTTTTTCAAGTATCCATTTCACCACGCCGACAAGTAGCCCGCCGAAGCCGGCCATCACACCGCCGAGGGTTGATAACGTCTGCCAATCCATTCAATCATCCTTTTTAAATTGGCGGCCCCCCTGGACATGGAAAAGAGGGGCCGCCCCATCAACCGGGAGGAGTAGCCGCCGGTCGTTCACTGTTTATTCCCACGGCCAGGCGGAATCAGCCTCACCGGCCTTCTTTACCTTCCCGTACCACTCCGTCATCGCCTTGTGCCGCGCGGCGCACTGGTGATAGCGCCGGGCATTCTCTATCACCGCCAGCAGGACACTTGTTGGCGGAACAGTCCCCGCGCTTGCGTCCAGCGTTTCCAGCGGGCCGCAGTCCTTAACGAGTTCCCGGGGAGCCGCCGGATACTCCCGGAAGATCGCTTGCGGCGTTGAACAGTTCGCCCCAAGGGCGGCCAAGATCAACACAGCCAGGAGAGGCCACGGCTTTTGCTTTTTCATTTAACGTCCTCGCAATCGCGTTCATACGTTCCGCGTCCCGCCTGTCCGCGTCCACGGCTTCGGCGGAGATTTTCACGAACCTAAGCCGGAGGGCCTGGGTCTGCTTCGCGGCGGCCACAATGGCGTCCGCCTGGTTTGCCGCGTCCCACCGGCCCATGAACCACATGCCGGAAGCGCACCCGACAACAAGCGCCGCGGCGACATACGCCACCAGGCGCGCCAGCGGGGAGGCGCTAAGGACGGTAAACAGCATCGTTAGTCCCTTTGCCCGCGTCCCCTTGCGAGGGGAGTGAAACGGAGCCTGGCCCAAGCTTCATGCTTGCGAATTTCGAGGCCGCCGCCGACATCCCCACCCCCGCCAGATAGCACAGGAAAATCTCGCCGCCGAGCGTTCCGTTCACCGCCATGATTATCACTATGAGCGTCGCCGTGGCATAGGCCACGTTCGCCCAGATTTTCGCGTGGGACAGTTGGCCCGTGGCCGCGTCCGTTATCAGGTCTTTAAGCGGCATTACGGCGTCACGATCTCGTAGGCCGCGCTTTGCCGGTTGTCCCAACTGACCAGCACAAGCAGATGAGTTCCGGAGGTCAGCGGAGTCCACGGAAAACTTCCACGGCTCCCCACAGTGGACAGTTGGGATATAGACAAAGCGCCGTTATCATAAAGGGTGTAGTAAAACAGCCCGTTGACGTCGGTGATGGCCGTGTCCTCCCACGATCCGGTGTAGGAGGTGGCGCCTGTGGCCGCGCCGGTTGCGTCCACCGTGGTGACGGAGGATGCGGCCACGCTCACGATCCGCAACGATCCGGCGGTGGAGCCGGCGGTGTTGCTGTTTCCGGTGGACGCGCTGGTGTTCTGTGATCCGGTGTTCGTGGTGGTGGTGGTGGTGTCCCCCGCCAGTTTGTTGCCGCAACCGGAAAGCGCCGCCATGACTATCAGGCCAAGCGCGAACGCGGCGGCAAGGGCAATCGCGTGGACGCGGGACGATTTGACGTCGTTTATGAATTCCAACACCTCGCCTTTCATTTCGTTAACGTCCATTGTTCGCGCCCTCCACTTTGGCGGCCTCGGCCAGCACCGCCTCGAGGCCGTGTTCGGCCTTGATCCCGCTGACTTCCACGGAGCGGGTGATCTTGACCGTGGCCATCGCCGAGTTGGTTCCCACGCGGAGCGATTCGGCGGTGGCCCCGCAGGAGGTGAGAAGCGGTAAAACAACCACAGAGGCGCAGAGGCACAGAGTTTTAAAAGTCATGTCACGGTCTCCTTTTCAATTGTTCGTCTTTCCAGCCATTCACTGATCCGGCGGGCAACCGCGTCCGCCCCTATCGCGCTCATCGTTTTGAAGTCCATCCCGGCGGTTATCTGAAAATGCGGCGCCTCCTTGAAATGCGGCCAGCGCCCCGCCCATTCAAACCCGCACGATTCCCCGGTTTCCCCTATCTGATTCCACAGCGCAGGATTGTTCCATTCGGCCTTGCCGTTGATTACGGGGACGACATCCAGCGCCGCGCCGTATTGGTGGAAGGATTCGCCCGCCCGGGCCTTTGTGACGATCAGCCCCGGCTTTGTCCGCCCCTGCGCGTAGAGTTGGTCCTGCTCGGCCATCGAACGGTATGTGCAGGTTGGGATTATGTGGACGCCCATCTCGCCGCACCGGGCGATGAAAATCACGGCGGCCTTCTTCACCGGCGGCAGGAGCGTTTCAAGATCGCGATTCGAGGGGGAAAAGGGGGAATACGGGCTGGCCGGGGAGGGTTAGAACTCCCGCGCGGCCCAGATGACTTTAAAGCTAATTTAAAGAGAGGACGCCTCTACGCTTAAAGCCTCCAACTTTTTAGAAAAGCCGGAGGCGCGGCCATCTTGAATATCAAATAATATTCGGCTCTTTTCGAGAATGTCAAAGAACCTTTCTTTTTTCCCTTCTGCGATCAAATCCGCTAGCCAAATGACAATGACATCTCTACGGTCATTCTCTTTGCTGATGCCTATCTGTAAATCACGACATTCCTTGAAGGTTTGTTTATAGGTTTCCAGCTTTGCGTCTTCCAACATTTCAATGACACGGGCTATCTCTTCATAAATAAACTTGTCCCTTGAGTTTCCAGCCTTAATTTTAATTGCCGCGTTGTATATGCCAGCGGAATATTTCCCAAAGTTGTAATAGTTTTCATGCCTAAAAAAACTTTTCAATAATTGATGATGAAAATCCCCGGTTATATTGGACAAAAGGTTTTCGTTTACTCTTTTTTCCTGTTCCTGGCTATTAGCTGTGCCTTCTCCTGTCAATAACCACGCAGGACTTACTTCATAGAGTTCGCATATTTTAAGAATCGAATCACAATCCGGGCTTGGCTTCCCACTTTCCCATTTCGCGATCGTGTTTCTATGAACGCCCAGGACTTTAGCGAAATCACCCTGCGACAGACGCTTTTCTTCCCTTAATTCTTGTATTCGAGAGCCAACACCCTGTCTCAATGCACACCTCCTTTGTCAATTGCACGTTTTTAGCTTGCAATGCACTTTATAGAGTGCTATCTTGCACACCATAAGTTACATCCGTTCCTTTGAAAGGCAAAAGATGCTATCCCCTAACCAGATACGTTCAAGGCTGATTCTTAAAGGTCTTGGGCCAACAAAAATTGCCAGAGATCTGGGGGTTGTTTCCCAGAGTGTTTCAAAGGTTATCCACCGCCGAATGATCTCGCGGCGCATTCAAGCCGCTATAGCGGCCCGCCTCAATCTCTCATATGAAAGAGTTTGGGGCGTTGCCGACAATAGAAGGAACGCCGCATGAGAATCTTCCTTAATCCACCGGCCTCAAGTTTAACAAACCCCGCCTTTAACGGCATGTGAAAAATGGGGCTATAAAATGACATTGAAAAAGGGCGCCCCGGCAAACCAGCTTTCCTTACTAGACGGTGACTTTTTCTTTGCAATACCTAAAAAGCCGGATGCGGCGAACGACTTCCGCGATCTGGACTATGAAGTGGCCCGGGCCTTGGGGGACATTCTATGTGAAGCGCCGCTAGACCGGAAAGAATTGGCGGCGAAAGTATCCGCCGTGCTTGACCGGCATATTTCCATCCATATGCTAGCCAACTATTCCAGTCCCGCCGCCGAGGATCACAGGCTTCCGTTCAGCGTCGCCCTGGCCCTCGATGTTGTTTTGCAAAAGCCGGCCATGCTCGACTTTTACGCGAAGCGGCTTGGGGGAATAGCTTTGATGGGCGAAGACGCCTTGCTTGCCGAACTGGGGCTTCTGGAAAAGCAGGAGATGAAGTTGAGGGCGCGGAAAAAGCTCGTTCAAACGCTTCTTAAAAACGGGAAATAACAAAAGGAGGATCAGACATGGGACTGCCAGCCGTAGTTGAGTTCAAGGGACAGGAACTGGAGGTTTTGGACAGAGATGGGAAGCCGTGGTTAGCGAGTCCGCAGATTGCGGACGCGCTAGGGATGTCGAAAGGAAGCGAAGGCGTCGGCAAAATCTACCGCCGCCATCAAGAGGAGTTTGACAGCGCCATGACGAGGTTGATTATACATCCCACCCAAACTGGGAGGGATGTCCGCATCTTTTCACCACGCGGGTGCCACCTAATCGGGATGTTCGCCCGGACGGAGCGGGCGAAGGCGTTCCGCAAGTGGGTTCTGGACGTGTTGGAAAAGCTGGGGGAAGGGGCAAGCGCCGCCGGGCGGGAGCAGATGAG
>JACRMR010000004.1 GCA_016214895.1 candidate division KSB1 bacterium | reverse complement strand
CTTGAGGTTCTTGGATCCCAGGACGGCGCCCATCCCCGCTCGCGCGAAGGCGGCGTATTTGTTGGTGATCAGAGAGGCGTCGAAGACCCCGTTCTCGCCGGCGGGCCCGATGCAGGTGACGTCGAAGCGCTCCCCGAGCTGTGCCCAGATCCGGTCGGTCGCGTCGAAGACGTCGCAGCCCCAGAGCGCGTCCGCATCGAGGAACGACACGCGGTCGTTGGCGATCGAGAGCATGGATCCGGCCACGCCTGAGAGAGCCGTCATCTGGCGGCCGTGAAAGACCGGGCGCAAACGGTACGCGAAACTGAGAAAAGGGAGTGTGGATGAGGCCACGGTCGCCTGGAGGGGCGGCTGCTCGCACGGTCCGTGGCACCTCAGCGTCAGCCGCGCTCTGCGCCGAGTGCTGTTGGCAGCCTTCTTTAACGCCCTCGACCTTCCACCATTACTGAACGGAAACCGCTCAACCAGCCGAACCGCCGTGTACAGACCCGCACGCACGGTGGTGTGACAGGGAAAGCCCGCGAGGGCCTGCCTATGTCGATCGCTGGACTGAACGAATCGACTCCTTTCGGGAGACGTGTCGACTCTCGGATAAGAGATCCTACCCCGTCCTCATCGCCGCCATACGCAGCCACTTCGAGGCGCGCAACGGTGATCGCTTCACGTTCCAATCCTCGTTTGGCCCTCGTATTGCCCTCATATTCTCTTGGTATTTCCCTGGCAGGCCGGCCCTGCTATTTTTTCGACAACCAGACAATCATAGGAGTCGAACTTGACGTGTTTGGTAGTACATCACATCGGAAAGTCCCCGGTCTTGCCGGCGAGCGACGCACCCCGCGGTGCCTTGGGGGACTGCGGTCCCCACGGAGCCTCGCGCACTCCGTCATCTTCGTTCTCGGGTTCGGTCTCACGGAATGGGCCGACGGTAGCCCTGCGGCGCGGTGCCGGAGGAGTGAGTGGCCCCGAGAGCAGGTTTGAAGCCGGGAACTGCGATCATGCGACGGTCTGAGTCTGCACGGCGCGCCACAAGGCTCGGGTCCTCCGGCCCACAGAGCGAGCAAGGAAAATCGGGATGCGACAGAAACGGACGGAGAAGTGAAGCGTCGGCCGGAGACTCCTGGCGGTCCTTGCGAGGTGTGCGATCAAACTGCCGTCCTCTCCTGAAGAGGTCTCTCTCCTGCGGCAGGAGGGGAAAGGCGGTTCTCCCTGGGAGCGGTGACCTGCCGGAAGGTTTCGAGGGCCTCACACTCACGATCACCCAAGAAGGAGGAGCAAGACCATGAGGAAACTGTTTCTGACTGCAGCAGCGCTCGTTCCCCTCATTCTGCCGACGCTCTCGTTGGCCGACAACAACGCCAGGGACTACATCGCTGCGCCCGCGGGGACCACTGCGATGATCACCTACTGGCAGCGGAGTTCCTCGAATCTCGTCTACCACAAAGGGGACAAGGTAGATAACTCGGGGACGACGGGCGACATCTTCATCCTCAGGCCGGTTCACTGGATGAACATCGGCCCGGTCCTCGCCGACCCGCAGATGCTCATCATCGGGGGAAACGGCGGAAACGGCGCCGCGTCCGGCCTGGCGGACCCCATCGTGCTTTCGACCTTCTGGGCCGTGAACAACGCAGCGTCGAAGACATGGTTGGGGCTCACCCCCTTCATCACCCTCCCGATCGGAGAGTACCACCCACATTCGCCGGGCACGAGCATGGGGGGCAACCGCTGGGTCTTCAAGCCGGAGATCGGGTTCGTCCAGGGGTTCGGAGACAAGTTCTACCTCGACCTGACGGCAAGCGTGTCTCTCTTTGCAAAGAACAACAACTTTGGCCGCGATGCGGCCGGCGACAAGGGAAAGCTCGAGCAAGACCCCTTGTACGCGTTGGAAAGCCACCTGAGCTACGACTTCAACAAGAGCTTCTTTGGCGCCATCGACTACTACGGCCACTTCGGCGGTGAGACGAAGGTCAACGGGACGAAGAGCGACAACAAGCTGAACAACCACACCGTCGGCTTGACGGGTGCGTACGGCATCGCGCCCGGCTATCAGCTGATGCTCACATATACGGACGACATCTCCGTATATGAGGGTCGCAAGGCGAACACGTTCACGACGAGGTTCCTCCACGTGTGGTAGCTAGGCAAGACCGTTGCTAACCCCTTCTACAGGTTCCCTGACCCTGCGGGGGAGGCGAAACCTCTTTAGGAGAATGACGTCTCAGTTGTGCAGTTCAAGAGGTTGCGGAGATGGCTCAAATACTTGTGTGAGGCCACACACGGTGGATCTTCGGATCTTGTGGACAGGCGCGCAGTATTGGTCGGGGAAGCTTTCGTGTGCTGTAAAACGACATAGATTCGAAACCGGCAGGGGCAGGCGATGGGCGGACGTCCACGGTGTGTTTGTTGTCCCACAGAGGACGACGAAGGCAACAATTACCTAAGAGGAGGTTCCGATGAGCGCGAAGTCTAAATTCTTGTTGGCCGCGTTGGTCACGGTCTTTCTACCTTTGACCGCCTGGGGCGGAGAGAAGACGGTCGAGGGGCACGTTGTCGGATACAACTGTGCCGTGAGCAACATCGCGTGCCCGGTTGACATGGAAGATCCCGTCATCGCTAACGAACGGATCTTCGTGGTCAGTATGGAAGAGAAACAATGGGTCTTCGTGCCCAACGTCGACCGGGCGGTTCTGGCGAGGCACATCACGGAGATGGTTCGGGTGACCGGGGAAATGAGCGAAAAATACAACGCAATCCATGCGAAGACCATTGAAGTGAAGAAGGGTGACACCTGGAAGACCGTGTGGTCCACGGCATGGGAAGCGGAATTCCGAGCGAAGTTCAACGTTCCATTGGGTAAGTGAGGATAGAGGAGCTCATCCCCGACGAGAAGACTCAGGAACACCAAGCAAAACAGCATTAGAAAGCAAGCTTTGTCAACGGAAGACGAGACAGGAGGCGAAGATGGAACCTTGGAGTCTGAACACGCTGGCTCTCTGTTTCGGCGGCGGCATCGTCGGCGCCGCCATGGGGGGGCTGTGGGCCTTCGAACTGTGTGCCCTGCTGATCTTTGCCGGTTGCCTCGTGGTCGCGGCCGGCGGGTCCGATTTCCTGTTGCTCCAAGTGGGGCTTGGCCCGCTCTTCGGGCCCCACGTGGGGGGGTTCTGCGCCGGTATCGCAGCCTCCAACTATGCCGTGGGCGTTCGCAAAAACCACCCCTCGGGGGCAGCCAAGGACATCCTTTCCCCCCTGATCGGGACGTCCTGGGACGTCCTGGTGGTTGGTGGCCTCTTCTCCGTCGGCGCCCATGTCCTCCTCCAGGTGCTCGGGAAGATCCCCATCATCAACCAGTTCGACACGATCGCGCTCGACGTGGTGATCAGCAACCTCCTCGCGCGGCTGCTCTTCCTCAAGGAAATGCCTTGGGGCGCCAGCGCGTCGATCCAGCAGCACGGGTACTTTGGGACGAACGACACGGCGATCTCTTGGGTCCCGTGGCAGGCCCGCGCCGGGAGGTACCTGGCCCTGGGGCTCGGGGTTGGGCTGTTGTCCGGCGGGCTCGCCATGGGGTTGAAACAGCAACTGGATCCCATGGCGGCAAAGAACCTCATCTCACCGGCCGGCGCGTTTGTCGTCCCGCTCATCATGGGGTGGTGCATCGCCTCCCTGAACCTGATCTGCCTCCAGTGCGGGACCGGGTCGATCCAGAAGGTCCCCGTCTACCACGCCATGGCAATCCTGTCGGCGCTCGCGTTCCTGTATTCGGGATCCATTGTGGTCGCCGGGGTCGTCGGACTGCTGGCCGCCCTGCTCCAGGAGTTCTGCGCGCGCATGGTCTATAACCACGGCTCCAGCCACATCGATCCACCGGCAACAGCGATTGCAACCGGAACCTTGATTCTGAACCTTGTGTTCAAGCCGGAGTTCCTAAGCCTTGGAAAGTTTTTCAAGTAAAGCCGCCAGTCAGTAGCTTTCCGCTACCATTCTGCTCGTGTTTTGTTGGTATTTCTCTCGGAGACAGGCGCGGCTAGTCTTCTAACTCACTCACGCTGGATATTGGGCCGATTGTGTGCGAAGTCCCACATCAGAAAGGAGGTGGCCCCAAGGATAAGACTATGGAACGAGAATCAAGACAGAATTCGCATCACCGTCCACCACAAAGGAGGTAATGGTCATGGCAAAAGACAAGGTTAATTGGGAATGGGTGAACGAATGGAAGAAGTCGCCGAACCCCTTGGGTGAGATTGATACAGATTTTCAGTGCATTTGGAAGCCCTACGGACTTCCGGAGATTGTCGATCCCCATGGGACGAAGTTTGGGATTGGTGTAGAAGTCCAGCCTGCCTGGAACGTCCCAAAGAAGATCATGATCTCACAGACCATTGTCGGCGCGTTTCATAGCAAAAAGGGGAACCCCAACCATCCGATTGAGCCCGACGAAATCAGAGATCAGGCCCTTGCATGCTGCGAGGCTGGAGCGCCCAATGTCCACATTCATGTGCGGGACCAGCAGGGATACAACGTCTTAGATCCGGAACTCTTCCACCATGTTATCGACCCGGTCAGAAAGGCGTATCCTGACAGGATCGTGTGTGGGTGCATGGTTCCGTTTCAAAAGGGGGAATGGTCCAAGTTTATTGAGTGCATGCAGGATGGCCTCTTTGATCAAACCCCCATCAACACAGTCGCTGCCTTCTGTGGAGACACCCTTTTTGCGAAGCCGCCGCATGTGGCGCAGGAGAAGACGCGAATTTGCCAGGAGTATGGGGTCAAGTGTCAGATTGCCGTCTACAGTGATGGCGATATTGACAACGCCGACCGATATCTCATAAAGACCGGCCTTCTTGAGAAACCGTACTACTGGATCATCCTTCCGACGCTCCCGGGCGGATCGCCCATGCAGAATCCGAAGGCGATGGTTGAAGTGTTAATGCACTACTGCAACCGTATCAAAGAGATTGACGCGGATTCTGAAATTGTTGTGTGCGCAGCCGGCCGCGCCTCTAGCTATCTAGCCACTTTTGCGACCCTGCTCGGTCACAATATTCGCATCGGGATGGAAGATACCGTTTGGAAGTGGCCCCACAGAAACGAAATGATCAAGACAAACGTGGAGTGTTACAAGATGTGGGAACAGATTGTTCGACTCCTCGGCCGGGAAATTATGGATCCAGATGAGTTCCGCCAGAAGATGGGGATGAGAAAGCCAGGCAAGTAGAAGAGGGGCTATTGTCTTTTTTTGAAAAGGGAAGTGTTGATCAGTGCGAGCACGGTAGCGCAACTCGCTGATTATGGCATGGAGAATTGACCTAAGGTAGTCCGAAGGCGTGACGCCAGATGGAATGATTCAACGGTTGCGCGTTTCCCCCTCAACGAAAGAATTGGATAGAAGGAAAGAATCATGAAGAGACTTGATGGTAAAGTTGCGTTGGTAACGGGAGCCAGTTCCGGTTTTGGTCGTGCAATCTCGGAAGCGTTTGCCAGAGAAGGCGCCAAGGTTGTTTGTACCGATCTTCGGCCAGATGCCAGAGTGGAGGGATATGAGAAGGATAAGGACACGCCAACCCATGAAGCGATTAAAAAGGCCGGCGGAGATGCTATCTTCGTGAAGTGCGACGTCACCAAGGTTGGGGAGGTGAAGTCCGCGGTCGAGGCAGCCGTCAAGCAGTATGGCAAGCTGGATATCATGATGAACAATGCGGGTGTATTTACGGTCATGGCGCGCATTCACGAAAAGACCGAGGAACAATACAACTTCACCATGGATGTCAATACCAAGGGGGTTTGGAATGGTTGCCAACAAGCCGTCATTCAATTCCTGAAACAGGGCGACGGTGGCAGAATCCTGAACCTCGTTTCGATCGGTGGTTTGGTTGGGTTGGCCAACGAGCCGGCCTACTGCGCTTCGAAGTTTGCTGCAGCAGGTCTTACAAAAGAGTTGGCAATTGATTACGGTCCGGACAAGATCACTGTAAACGGAATTTGCCCCACTTTTGCTCCGACGGCCATGTGTAGACCTTATTATGACGACAAGGCCGTTAAGGAATTTGTGGAACAAGTAACTCCCTTGGGTCGTTGGGTGCTCCCCGAAGAGGTGGCTAACTTGGCCGTCTTTCTTGCGTCGGATGAAGCTGCTTGTATTACTGGACAGCTGATTGCGATTGATGGCGGCTACACGGCCAGGTAGCGCCAGGATCTATATGTAGCGTCCCGTCCGGTTAGACATGCAAATCCAGAATGTGGTTTTGGCGCCTGATATGCAGGACTGAACAAGGCGAATAGCCTGGTAGATCTGGAACATGGACAACACAGCAGACCGGAAACCAGCGGTGTTCGACTGCGTCAGGATTAGCCGGACGGGACGCGAACAGGGTGCCTAGAAAGCCACCTATTGCAGTGGTTCTGCTTTGGGCATGAAATATGAACTATGGAGTGTTTCTGTTCAACCTCTGAAAGGAGCGCGTCATGAAGAGACTCGATGGCAAGGTGGCATTGGTGACCGGTTCGAGTTCTGGGTTTGGGCGAGGTATTGCAGAAGCCTTTGCCAGAGAAGGCGCGAAGGTCGTTTGCTCTGATCTCGTGCAAGAGAGCGACTCAAAAGGTTTCGAAGAAAATATTTCTACACCGACGGACGAAGCGATCAGAAACGCTGGGGGGAAGGCTATCTTTGTGAAGTGCGATGTCACGAAACAGAGCGATGTTGCAAACCTTGTGAGAGCGGGTGTGGAGAAGTTCGGGCGGATCGATATCTTTGTGAATAATGCTGGAATTTACAGGGGGGGTGGACTGGCTCATGAGTTGACAGAAAAAGATCTAGACATCTGCTATGCTGTAAATGTCAAAGGAACGTTTTTTGGAGCCCAGGAAGCCGTTAAGCAATTCCTTCAGCAGGGTGATGGCGGCAACATCATTAACATAGTTTCCACTGCTGGTTTGCAAGGGCATCCTAAGCAATCTGTTTACAATGCATCAAAAGGCGCGGCCGCAAATTTGACGAGATGCTTAGCCATTGAGTACGGGCGCAATAAGATTCGAGTCAATGGAATTTGTCCCACCTACTGCAAGACGGCATTGACGAGAGCGTTTTACGACAATAAAGAGTTCGATGATATGTTTACAAAAAGCATACCTTTGGGGCGATGGGGAGAAGTAAAAGATGTTGAAAATTTGGCGGTGTTCCTGGCATCGGATGAGTCGGATTATATCCACGGAGACTTGATTCGCATCGACGGCGGAGAAACTCTTTGTAGATACTCGGTTTAGGTTGATTTCATCTCCTTCGCAGCGTGGCTATGTAGCCAAGTAGCCAAGTTGCAAAGGGGGGAGGCACAGATCTGTCAAGGCATATGCCATAGGCATATTTGTATATTCAGCGAAGTGCATACGGAAAGGTGGCATCATGGGAGCTGGAACGCATAAAGTGTTTGTAATGAACAAAATCAATGACGCTGAGTTCAAGGACCGGCCTATTCCAGAACCTGGTCCGAACGATGCCGTTGTAAAAACTACCCTTGCTCTAGTGTGCACCTCAGACGTGCATACCTTAGCGGGAGGGCTAGGGGAGCTCAAGGACGTAGGTTTAGGACATGAAGCTGTCGGTACTGTGTACAAACTTGGAAAGGCCGTGGAAGGTTTCAAGGTGGGGGAGAGAGTGGCGGTGAACGCCGTTACGCCGTGTTATAGGTGCGGTGACTGTCAGCGAGGATTTACTTCCCAATGCAAGGGGCCGCTGGGAGGATTCAAGTTCGTCGGTCAGAAGGACGGAAATCTGGCGGAGTACTTTCATGTCAACGATGCCGAAGCCAATCTGGCCCGAATTCCGGATGGGGTGTCGGATGAAGCCGCAGCTTATGCAACCGACATGGTGTCAACTGGGTTCGTGGCTGCCGAGAATGCTGACATCAAGTTGGGTGACTCGGTTGTCATTATCGGTCAAGGTCCCGTGGGCCTTATGGCAACTGCGGGCGCTCGCTTGCTGGGGGCGGGACTAATCATTGTGGTGGACGAGTTTGAACACCGGTTTAAGTTGGCTAAGGAATATGGTGCGGACGTCTGGATCAACTATAAGGTTCAGAACGTCGTCGATGAAGTCATGAAGCTCACCGGTGGTAAGGGAGCGAATGCTGCTATTGAAGCAGTAGGTACACAAGTAACATTTGAGACGTGCTTCAAGGTAACACGCCCTGGTGGAACTATATCAAATATCGGTTACCATTCAGAAGGTGAATACCTTAAGATTCCGCGAGTGGAATGGGGAATGGGGATGGCCCAGAAGACCATTAGATCACACCTGTGTCCTGGGGGTGCTGAGCGAATGGGACGACTTCTAACCCTGATCAAGAACGGTCGAGTGGATCCGACCAAAATGACTACGCATCATTTCAAGTTTGCAGACGTGCCGAAGGCCCTGAAAATGATGGAAACCAAGGAAGACAACATGATTAAGCCAGTGATCCATTTCGACTGAGCGTTCCCCGTCGCCCTTCGCCGCCTCTCGGGAGGCGGCGGAGGGCAAGGAACTCGTGACGCGGCGCCGGGTGGCTAGACGCACCGCTGCTTAGGAAGCGTCAAAGAATCAATGTGCTGATACGCCGGGCCCCGAGCAGGGCCGACTCGTCGCGGCACGATGAGGGAACGCGGAGCAATTGCGGTTGCCGTGCGGCGCCGCGTTGGCTCTAGCCGGTGCACAAAAAGAGGGCCAGCTATCTCTGCAGTGACGCTTCGGTGGTGGGTGGTGCGGACCCAGGCAGTCTGCCGGGAGCAGGGGATCGGAAGGGACGATGGGCTTCGGGAACGGCAGCTGGAGGGATTCGATTGTGTCGCTCACCGCGTCCGGCGGGGAGGCTGGCGGGTGTGGGGTTTCGCGAGGGGAGACGAAAGCGGAGAAGGCCCTGGCGGTGGGGACCGCCGTGCGCGTGGTCCTGCCCTTCGCTCTCGGGTACTTCCTCTCCTATTTCTATCGGGTGGTGAACGCGGTCATCGCCCCGGACCTTGTGGCTGAGTTGGGGCTCTCCTCCTCGGACCTGGGCCTCCTCACCTCGGCGTATTTTCTCACTTTCGCCGCGTTCCAGCTCCCCTTGGGCGTACTTCTCGACCGCTTTGAGCCACGCAGAGTGCAGGCTGCGCTTCTCGCGTTCGCCGGGGTCGGGGCCCTGGTGTTTTCCTGGGCCCCGAACTCAGCCGGACTGGTGGCTGGCCGCGCGTTGATCGGCTTCGGGGTCTCGGCGTGCTTGATGGCGGCGTTTCGGGCCTTCGTGCCCGGGAGAAGCTGCCCCTGGTGAATGGCATCCAGTTGGCGGCCGGCGGGCTGGGCGCGCTGGCGGCAACGGCGCCGGTGGAGGCGGCCCTACACGTGACCGACTGGAGGGGAGTCTTTCAGGGGCTGGCGGGGGTGACCGTGCTGGCGGCGGCGCTCATCGGGACGCTGGTGCCTCGGCGGCAGCCGGCAGATAGAGGCGTGGACCTGCGGGCGCAGCTTCGCGGCCTGGGCGGAATTTTCGGGAGCCGGGCCTTCTGGAGGATCGCGCCCATTGCCATCGTGAGTCAGGCGACGTACCTCGCGGTCCAGGGGCTCTGGGCCGGCCCCTGGCTGCGGGACGTGGGCGGGCTGGAGCGCGGGGAGGCTTCCGTGGTGCTCCTGCTGGTTGCCGCAGCGATGACGGCCGGGTACCTGCTCTTGGGCGTGGCGGCCGAGCGCTTGGGTCGCAGGGGTGTGCCCGCGGACGTCCTCTCCGCCGCAGGTATGGCGGTCTACGCGGGGGTGCAGGCCATTCTTGCCGCAGGCTGGACCGGTGCGTTGTCCGCGGTCTGGATCCTGTATGGGTTCTTCGGCACATCGGGGGTGGTGTGCTACGCGGCGCTGACCCAGGCCTTCCCTGCCCATCTGGCCGGCCGCGTGAACACGGCCCTCAACCTTCTGGTCTTTGTCGCCGCCTTCGCCGCTCAGTGGGGCCTGGGCGCGATCATCGGCCTGTGGCCGCCCGTCCGCACTGGGTACGACCAGGCCGGCTACCGGGTCGGATTTGGTGTGCTGCTCGTCTTACAGATCGCGGGGCTGGTGTGGTACCTCCTGCCGCGGCCGGTCGCCGGGAGGATGGCGCCGTTACGGGGACGCGGCTGAGGTGGGGCAGCGCGGAAAGGCTCACCCCGAGAGCTGTGGGTGGCTCAGCGCTTTGGCCAACTCGCTTGTGCCTGTTCGGGCGGACCTGATTATGGGACGTCTGCGGCGCTGGCAGGGGCGCGACCACGGATAGTGGCATCCTCTAGCTGCCACGAAAGCGCCCTCTCAAAACAGGTCCGTCCATTTCGGGCCCCGACCCAGAATACCAACAGGGCCGAGATCAGGAGGGGCTCAGCCGGTTGGTAGCGATAATGTTTTGGACGAACATATCGAGGCAGTGAAGACCAAACCCTGGAGTAATAGAGGTGCAAGATGCTTAAAGAGGTCTGCCAAAAGATTATTGGGCGAGAAAACGAGATTCTACTTGTCATTTCTGCCCTGCAGTCAGGAAGGCATCTTTTCCTGGAAGGCCCGCCCGGCACGTCAAAATCGACCATTTTGCTAACCATCGCAGAATGTTCAGGCGCGCATGTCTCTCTAATAACAGGAAATAGCGACCTGACGACGTCTAAGTTGGTTGGATATTTCGATCCAGCCGAGACAATCAAGAGAGGGTACTTGCCCGAACACTTCAATCCGGGACCTCTTGTCCAGGCAATGCGAGACGGATCGTATCTCTATGTAGAGGAATTCAACAGGCTGCCGGACGAAACGACAAACGTATTCATCACGGTCATGTCTGAAAATAAACTGACTGTGCCGCGGCTCGGTTTAATAGAGTGTCATGATAACTTTAGAATCATCGCTGCATTGAATCCACTGGATGATATTGGAATAAGCAGGATATCCAGGGCTTTACAGGATAGGTTCTGTTCATTGAAGATGGATTACCAAACCAGGAAAGAAGAGATTGACATTGTCAAACATCACGTTAGCGGGGCGTCAGATGATATGATCGAATTGGCGGTGGATCTTGCCAGAATGACGCGGCGTCACTCCGATATCAAATTGGGTGCCTCCGTTCGAGCAAGTATAGATATGGTCAGGATCTACACAGCAATTCGAGACATCCTCGATAGAGAGGGGGTCAGTTCGGAAGAGAGAGGAGTCCTAAACAGTGCCTTGATGGCTTTTCGAAACAAGATATGGGTTTACGAGACATCTGAGAGGTCGGCAGATGACATAATTGAGGAATTATTTGATCAACTAAGACAATCTGAAAAAAAAAAGAACTTACAAATAGCTTCGTAAGGGACGTTCTATCGAATTCAGGAACAGCTACGGATCGCAAGCCTCGGGAAAGGTCTGCCTATGCGCCAGTAGACCAACGAATAGAGGCAATGATCGAAGGAGGTCAAAATGAAGCGCTTGTGGATTTTGCTAAGGAAAACCCAGGACGCGTAGGTGCCCTGTTGGGCAATTATAGAATCGTTTTTAAGCAGTGGGAGCAAAACGATCCAAGGCTGTTGCGCGAACTATTAACTTTGACCTGGGATCGCTTGGATGATGCTACGCGCAGGCAGTTTCTTCATATAATGTTACGGATGATCTATCGCGTGTCAAAGAGTGCCATTACGTCCAGTGGTGTTCCTACAGGAGAGTCCAAGTCTAGAAGGTTTGAATTTCAGGCAGATGAAATTGATCTCGATAGAACCATTGAAGCACTGACGCAGGAAATGGCGTTGAGCCATGACACTATATACGTTCTTGACAGAGAGAGAAGGCGGAGAGCGGTTGTCATTATGATGGATGCTTCTGGTTCTGTTCGGGGAATTAACCTCAGCATGGCTGCCGTCGGAGCTGCCTCACTGGTGTTGAATTTGAACCATAGAGATGAGTATGGGGTGGTTCTATTTTCTGATAGCAGTAACATATTCAAACATATAGGTCAGGCCAAGAAGCTGGATCAAGTGATTAGAGGGATTCTGGATATTATTCCGAGGGGCCGAACCGACATTAGCCTAGGTCTATCGGTAGGCTTAGGTGAAATACGACGGGCAAGAGTCGAACAAAGAGAAGGAATCCTTCTGACGGATGGGTGGCAAAATTCAGGGAAAGATCCAGTCGCAATTGCTCGAAAGTTTCCAAAGCTTCACGTAATAAACGTTCCCGGTGGGAATGTAGAGGTATCCAAGAAAATTGCGAAGGCTGGGAGAGGTCGTCTGGTGAGTTTGAGAGGCTTGTGCGATGTGCCTAAAGCAATTGCGGCTTGTTTGGATTAGTATGTTACAAACGCGGCTATGTGGGCAGCACGTTGGGATGACGTTGAGAGTGATCACATGGCAGTGTGAACGAGCTATAGGCCGACTACGACCATCACATTAGCCCGATGCAGACAGTTTTAAGAAACGTGTTGTCTAAAGGGGTGGACAACCTGTTCTAGCCGCCCGCTGAGGAGATAGGAGGTGCCCATGGGCCTTCGGGAACTGCTCGCCGCCCACGAGATGCTCGTCGCCCCTGGCGCATACGACGCCCTTTCGGCTCTCCTGATCCGGCAGGCCGGATTTCCGCTCGTGTACGTGACCGGCCTCGGAAACGAGGCGAGCGATCTCGGGTTTCCCGACCTCGGGTTCACCACCGCCACCGAGCTCGCACGGCGGGCTTCCTGCATCGCCGAGGCGGTAGGCGCCCCGGTTGTTTGCGATGCCGACACCGGCTTCGGCGGGTCTCTCAACATCCGCCGCACGGTCCGCCTCTTCGAGGCAGGGGGTGTCGCGGCCATTCACATCGAGGACCAGACGTTTCCCAAACGGTGCGGAGTGCTCGCCGGGAAGCAGGTGATCCCGCGCGAAACCTTCGCCAGCAGAATCAGGGCCGCGGCCGACGCGCGCCGGACCGAGGACTTCTGCCTGATCGCACGCACCGACGCCAAGGCTTGGGGCCTTCCCGAGGTGATCCGCCGGCTCAACCTTTACGCCGAAAGCGGAGCCGACCTCGCGATGCTCGGCGACTTCTACACGCTCGACGAGTACCGCAGGATTGCCCGCGAAGTCAAAGTGCCTTTGGTCGCTTGCGCGTCAGACCCTGCTCATTTCGCGCAGCAGCCCGACTATACGGTCGATGAGATGCGAGCAGCCGGGGTCAGGGTGCTTCTCTACTGGTATCTGCCGCTCTTTGCCGCCATGAAGGGGGTCGCCCGGGCGCTGACCGCCCTGCGGGCGAACGGCGCCGTGGCGCCGACCGCCGACGACCTGTGCACGTACGACGATTACGCTCGCGTGACCCGACTCTCCGAGTGGCTGCGCCTCGGCGGCGACCCGGATTAGCTCCGGAATCCGCCACGCTTTGAGCGGTTGACGATTTTCGGCCGCCGTGGGCGGCTCCAGGTTATCAAGCCCCCACCTTGGGTGGGGGTCTCTGACTTACCCAATGGACAATGGAGCGCCCCGGCGGCCGCGAGACCACGGGATGACACGTGGCAAGCAACATCCCATATACGCAGCGTACCGGCTGGCGTTTGCGCGATCGCCCTGGAGGGTTGACGCGCCCCGCGTGCCTGGGCGGTTGAGCCGACCAAGATAAAGAAGGAGACCCCATGTCCAAGCTCCTCTGGACCCCTTCCCCGGAGCGGGTGGCCCGCGCCAATCTCACGCGTTTCATGCAGCAGCTGCGCCAGGCTAGGGGGCTTAAGCTCTCCGGGTACGACGCGCTCTACCGGTGGTCGATCGACGAGATCCCGGCGTTCTGGGAGGAAGTCTGGAAATTCGCGGACATCCGCTCGTCGGCGCCGTACGAGCGCGTTCTCGCCCAAGCGGCCATGCCGGGCGCGGTCTGGTTCCCCGGCGCGCGCCTCAATTTCGCGGAAAACCTCCTGCGTTTTCGCGACGACCGTACCGCCCTGGTTTTCGTGCGCGAAGGAGGCGTCGAGGAGGCGCGGATCTCGTACGCCGAGCTCTACGACCAGGTGGCCCGTTTCGCAAGGTTTCTCTCCGGGGCCGGCGTGTCGGCGGGCGATCGCGTGGCCGGTTTCATGCCCAACCGGATCGAGATGGTCGTGGCCATGCTCGCGTCAACGAGCCTGGGCGCCATCTGGTCCTCTTGCAGCCCGGACTTCGGCTTCAAGGGCGCGATCGACCGCTTCGGCCAGATCCGGCCTAAGGTCCTCGTCACAGCGGACGGGTACCTGTACAACGGCAAGCGCTTCGACTCGCTGGAGCGCGCGGCCCAAGTAGTGGCCGAGATCCATTCCATCGAGCGGGTCGTCGTCGTCCCTTTCCTGGAGGAGCGGCCTTCTATCGGTTCCGTGCCCAAGGCCATCCTCTGGCCCGACGCCCTGGCCGGCAGGGCAGCCGAGCTCACCTTTGCCCAACTCCCCTTCGACCACCCCTTGTACATCATGTACTCGTCGGGGACGACCGGGATTCCCAAGTGCATCGTGCACGGCGCGGGCGGCACGCTGATCCAGCACGCCAAGGAGCTCCTCCTCCACACCGACCTCACCCCTGACGACACGATCTTCTACTTCACCACCTGCGGCTGGATGATGTGGAACTGGCTGGTGAGCTCGCTCCTCGTCGGCTCCACGGTCGTGCTCTTCGACGGGAGCCCTGCCTACCCCGATACGTCGGTGCTCTGGAAGATGGCCCAGGATCTCGGCATTACCGTCTTCGGCACGAGCGCCAAGTTCATCAGCATCTGCGAGAAGTCGAGAACGAAGCCCGGCGAGCAGTTCGACCTCGCGAAGCTCCGGGCCGTCCTCTCCACGGGCTCTCCGCTTTCGGTGGAGGACTTCGAATGGGTCTACCGGGAGGTGAAGTCCGACCTTCAGCTCGCGTCGATCTCGGGCGGAACCGACATCATCTCCTGCTTCATGCTCGGCTCCCCGATCGACCCCGTGTATGCGGGCGAGATCCAGAAGCGGGGGCTGGGGCTCAAGGTCGAGGCGTGGAACGAAGACGGCGCGCCCGTCGTCGGCGAGAAAGGCGAGCTCGTGTGCGCGGCGCCCTTCCCCTGCATGCCCGTAAGCTTTTGGGACGACCCAGGGGATGAGAAGTACCTGGACGCGTATTTCCGCCATTTCCCGGGCGCGTGGCGCCACGGCGACTACATCGAGATCACCGAGCATGGCGGCGTAATCGTCTACGGCCGCTCCGACGCAACCCTGAACCCCGGCGGCGTGCGGATCGGCACCGCCGAGATCTATCGCCAGGTCGAGGTTCTGGACGAGGTGGTTGAGTCCCTCGTGGTGGGGCAGCGCTGGGACAACGACGTGCGGGTGATCCTGTTCGTGCGGCTTCGCGACGGAGTCGAGCTCGACGACGCCCTGGTCAAGACCATCAAGAACCAGATCCGCGCCAACACCACCCCGCGCCACGTGCCGGCCAAGGTCATCGCCGTGCCCGACATCCCCCGCACCATCAGCGGCAAACTGGTGGAGCTCGCCGTCACCAAGGTGATCCACGGCGAGGCGGTGAAGAACAAAGACGCCTTGGCCAACCCCGAGGCGTTGGAATACTTCGTGGACCTTCCCGACTTGTGTGAGGGACGGTGACGGCGGATTGGGCGCCGGTGCCCGTGGTTGCGGCGGTGAGCCCGGAACGAAAGGGGGACCGCTCTCTTGGACCGACGGGTGGGAGCAGGTCACCGTTGAAGCTGACTCGATCGTGGGAGGCGGGTTATGCCTTCACGACGCTGCGATCGCCCATCAACGTCATGATCTTTCCTGAAAACCGTGCGCGGTTCGGGGAGATCACTGTGGTCTGCGGCGCTCGGAGCCCGGGGCTCCTCATCTACAAGGGCGAGCTCAAGGCCCGGGCCGAGCGCGGTGACATCGACCTGAACGGGACCGTCGATAAAGGAGGCAGGGTTGGAAGGGCAGGGAGGGCTTCTTCACCGCGCGGTGACGACGGACGGGGCTCCCCCGGCGCCGAGAACGCCTTGGCGGCTGTGTGCGGTCCGCCCATCACGATCCGCTTCACCCTGCCCGTGCTCTTCGAGTTCGGGTTCCAGAAGGAGAACATCCTCACCTCGCCCAGATGCGGATGAAGTGCGGCATCGGCAAGCGCGGGCGGTGCAACGTGGGCTCGAAGTACGTGTGCAATGACGGGCCGGTGTTCTCGCTCGCCGAGTTGGATCAACTCACGAACGAGCACTGAGCAAGGCACGGTGCCCTCTCCCCTATATGTGACGAAAGATGTGGTGCAATGGCTGGGGTAGCGCCCAGTCGGCTGGTCGCAGGAATTTTGAGTTCTGCAAACGGCGGGCGGACATTACGGGCGGAGTCGGGAGTGAGAAACATGAAGATCGATGCCGCCGTTATCGGCGACCAAGACCAGTCCGAGAGCGATATCGGGGAAGTCTTGGGCCATCGAGGTTGTCGATTTGTCAGAAGGCCGATGGATTGGCCGGATCAGAAGGTTCAGCTCGCAGCAATGGGTCAAGGGCTGCTTGGCATTGCTCACGACCTCGCCAATGTGTTTCAGGTCGTGATGGCAGACGCCGAGGCGATCCGCAGGAACCTCAACAATCCGATTCGAGTGGCCGAATCGGCGCGTCGAATTGAGCGTCAGGCGACATTGGGAGTTGAGATCGGAAGCCAGATTCGGATGATCTCGAGGGCACTGTACGGCTCACCCATGTCCGCGATGGACTTGGGATCGGCGTTTCCAGCGCCCCTCGAAGCGTCGAGGTCAGGTGGTCCAAACGTAACGGCGGAGGAGGCGGCGAACCATGTCGGACTCGGACCCTCTGTGGGGCGAGATATCAAAGAAGCGCATAGGGTTCGTGTCGCCACGGAGGAGGACTAACGAGGCATCTCGTTGGTCTTCCTCTCACGGATCGAGGAGAGCTAGTGGAACTCGCGGCGAGGATGCGGCCGGAACCGTCAGCCGTCGGCTCGTTGTTGAATAAGGCGGTCCTCCGGGAGGCCCGCGAGGAAATGGCTCCTCTGGAGGTAAGAGTCAACCTGGTGAAGGAGGTGGGCGTGGGGTCGGCCGAATGGCAGTTGCTGGCTGAGGCAAGAGCACACCGCCAACTGGCGGGCGACCACTGCCCGCTGCCGCGTGCGTTTTCCCGCCGCTACCTCCTGCCCTTCGACACGGTTGAACTGCTCGAGCATCGAAGCGACGTGTTGGTGATCGGCTCAGGGATCGCGGGGCTCGTGGCGGCCCTCCTCGTTTCTCGCAACCGTTCCGTGAGCGTCACGACCAAGGCGACCGTCGCGGAGACAGGCACCTGCTACGCTCAGGGAGGGATCGCCGGCGCAGTGAGCGAGGCCGACTCGGTGGAGTTGCACTTGGCCGACACGCTTGCGGCCGGCGCAGGGCTCTGCGACGAGCGGGTCGTTCGGGCGGTGGTCGAGGAAGCGCCCGAGGCGCTTGAGGCCCTTCGGGATGCCGGGGTGCGCTTCGACTTGGCGGCTACGGGAAAGGTGGACCTTCATCGGGAGGGGGGCCACAGTCTTCCCCGCGTGCTCCATTCAGGCGACGCGACTGGCGTAGAGATCCAAAACACTCTAGGAACCTGTCGGACTTGGAAAAACGGACTCCATAAAATGGAAGCTTTCCACGTGCACAGAACTCGCTCTGTTCAGGAGAACCGCGCCCGCGGCCTGCCGCGGGTCAAGTCCAATACGGGCGGACGCGAACGGCCATG